>JBFXAN010000001.1:0-177796 GCA_050184225.1 Dehalococcoidia bacterium
GGGCCGTAGCGGATCTTTCTGCCGTCGAGACATGATCGTGCTCCTGCCTACCACCTGCGTTGCCTGCCCGCCCAGGAGACAGCATCGCTGATATTATGGCAAGAGACACACCAACTGACCCACTAGTGGCCATCCGACGGCCTCACGCAGGTATGGATTGAGGCCGATGCCGATGTGACTGATGCGGTCGCGGTCGCCGCTATGCTGCATCAGCAAGGATTCGAAGCGATCGCGGCCATCGCCGGCCACTGCGACGATGCGACCACCTTCGAAGGTCAGCCGTACGTCACCCGTGCCAGACGCGGGCGGCAGCCGGAGCTGCCCTACCACTGAGTTTTCAACCACGGTCGAGTAGACGGAACCGGCAGGGAGGTTGCTCACATGGCCGCCTCGTCGCCGATCCTCCGCATCGATCAGGCCGTCATCGGCCAGCCAGTGACGTCCGGTCGTGCTCATCCGTAGCTCGCAGCCGTCGGCGCCGCGAAGGGTGAGCGTGCTGCCCTCTCGCAGTCGCGCGAGCGTGCGCTCGATAGGACGCTGCAACTCTTCAACGGTCGCGGCGAGCGCCGGCAGGAGCCGCGATTCGAGCGCGTCGAACGGCAGCGACAACACCTCCGCCCGCTCAGGCGTCGGGACGGCGACGAGCAGGAAGGGCAGCCGGCGCTCGTCCTCAAGCTCGACCAACCGATGAACGGCGCTGGTCCACGCGTCGCGCGCCGGACCGGGCGCCGTGGCCAGATCGAGGTCGGCGCCCTGGAGCACAAGCACGCGATCGACTCGACGCAGCCACTCGATGCGATGGCGATCCCACGCGGCGAGGTGGTCTGCGCCGGCCTCGTGCAGGAGACGATCGACGTAGCTCGGCGGTGTCAATTCGGGCAGCGGCGTTGCGCCTGCGCGCTCGACCGCAAGCGCCATCTCCAGGACGACCTCGAACCGGCCGCTGTGCTCGCGGATCTGAACGACCTCGCCGGCGCGGACTCCCAGTCCACGAACGGCACGGTCCGCGATCTCACGCCAGCCAGGCACGGTCCGCCTCCCTCTCCGCCTCGCACAGCGGCTCAGTGCCAGGTCATCCCGCCGTCGACGGTGAGATCCTGGCCGGTAATCCAGGCGCCCATCTCGCTACAGAGATAGGTACAGAGGTAGGCGATCTCCATGCCGTTGCCGGCGGTGCCCAGCGGGATACGCCGCAGCGTCGCCTGCCAGCGCTCCTCCCGGCCGAGGTCATCCATTCGCGCCGTCTCGATCACGCCAGGCAGGACGGCGTTGACACGGATGTTGTGCGGCGCAAGTTCCAGCGCCAGCGCGTGTGAGAGCGCATTGATCCCCGCCTTCGAGGCCGAATACGCCGCCGCGGACGCGCCCGCCACCCGGCTGGCGATCGAGGAGATATTGAGGATGCAGCCGCCCTCGCCCTGGGCGATCATCTGCCGCGCCGCCGCCTGAGAGGCGAGGAAGGTGCCGGTCAGGTTGGTTTCGATCACCGTGCGCCAGGTGTCGACAGGGAGGTCGATCACGGGCACACGGTCGTCGCCACGCGCGGCGCCGGCGTTGTTGACAACGATGTCGAGCCGGCCGAATTCCGACACCGACCGCTCCACCATCGCGGTGACCGCGTCCGGATCGCGCACATCCGACACGAGGGCCAGCGCCTGCGCCCCGGTTCCCCGAACCTCCTCGGCAACGCTCTCGATATCGCGCCAGCCGATCGCCTGCTCGTCGGGCGGGAAACGGTCCGGCGATCGGCCCGTGCCGGTGAGGACGATGTTCACCCCCTGGCGGGCAAGCTCCAGGGCCACGGGACGGCCAATGCTGCGCAGCCGCCCCGCGCCGGTGACGATCGCGACCTTCCCCTTCAGTTCCGGCGCCCAGACACCGCGGCTGACCAGCGCCCGCTCCACAAACTCCGAGACATCGGTCGTCATCGGCCGTCCTCCATGCATAGCTTGAGTCGCCGCTATCGCCTCACGCCGTGGCGGGACCGTTCTCCACCCAGGACTCGGCGAAGGCGAGGAAGGCCGAGCTCTGGGGGCGGCCGTCGCGCTCGGTCAGGCGGACATCGCCCTGGACGGGCACGCCGTTGACCGTGATCGTCGCCTCGGCGCAGGGACAGATCACCGTCGCCAGCTCGAAGCTGCGGCCGCCGAGCTGCGTGTCCGAGCCGATCACCTGCTGGTAGTCGCGCACGTCTCGCCAGACCAGTTCGACCCGATGTGTCTCCGCGTGAACCGCCACACGATGATAGCTGCGGCTATCCGACTCCTGAAAGAAGCGGGCCGGCGACGGGGTCACACCGGGGAACCCCTTATCCTGGAAGTCGCCGAAATGCTGATTGAGCGTATCGGTGACAAAGCGGGCCATGGCGGTGTTGTCGGCATAGATCGCGGTGCGCGTGCCTTCGCCACCACACGCCGCCAGGTCCACCCAGAAGATCAGCGCGTTGCCCTCGCCATGGGCGGAGTAGGTCGCCCGCCAGTAGCTGGCGGCGGCCACCAGCTCGCCGGTGCCGGCGCGGAAGAGGCTGAGGCCGGGGTTCTCTCCGGTGAAGATCACCGGGCGATTGATCCGACGGGGCATCGTCGTCGCTCCTTTGCGCGCGGTTCCATCTCGACGGCCGGAACCTGCCGAACTCGGATCAGCGGGCCGCCGCGGCCGTGCCCGCGAGCTCGGCCATCAATTCCAGCGCCTCATCCTGGTCGGTGCGGATCGTCAGACCGGTGATGCCGCTGTCCTCCCAGGCCCGATAGCGCTCGCGGATACGCGCGGACGTGCCGGCCAGGATCTGCTCGTCGACGTATTCGTCGGGGATCGCCTCCATCGCCTCGCCCTTGCGCCCCGCGAGATACAACTCCTGAATCGTCTGGGCGACATCGCCGTAGCCGCGGCGGGTCATCGCGTTTTTATGGAAGTTGATATCGCGGTGTCCCATACCGCCGACGTAGAGGGCGATGCCCGGCTTCGCCCGCCGAAACGCCTCGCGCACGTCATCGGTGATCGTGACTGTGGTCGATCCCTGGATCTCGAAGTCCTTCCAGGACTTGCCGTTGCCGGCGCGACGGAAGCCCTCTTCGATCCAGGGCCGGAACGTCTCCATCGAGCCGGGCACGAAGCCGAGCGGCAGCAACCCGTCGCAGAGTTGGGCGGCGAGCTTGACCGGCGACTCATTGCCGGAACCCATCCAGATCGGGATCGCCGGGTTCATATGCAGGATCGACTTGAGCGGCTTGGCGAGGCCGGCGGAGCCGGGGCCGGTATACGGCAGGGAGATCTCGCGGCCGTCGTGCGTGACTGGCTCCTCACGGGCAAAGACTTTGCGCATGATCGAGATGTAGTCTTTGAGCCGGTAGTAGGGACGGCCCCACGGCTGTCCGTACCAACCCTCGACGATCTGCGGACCGGACACGCCGAGGCCGGCGATCACCCGATTGCCGCCCGCCATCGCGTCCACGGTCGCCATCGACATCGCACAGTTGGCCGGCGTGCGCGCCGCGATCTGAATGATCCCCGTCCCCAGCCGAATCCGTGTCGTCACCGCCGCGAGATACGCCAGCGGCGTGATCGCATCGGAACCGTACGCCTCGGCTGTCCAGACCGAGTCGTATCCGAGCCGCTCCGCCAGTTGGACCCGCTCCACCGGCACGCGCATCTCTGCGCCCGAGTATCCGATCGACAACCCAAGCTTCATCGCAGCAAAGTCCTTCGTGCATGGTCTGGCTGGCCGGCGCGCAGTCGCACGTGACCGGTTACTGTTCCTGTGGCCGACGTGTAGCCCGGTGCAGGGTATCACACCACCCGGCTAGCTTCCGCTGGCCAGTCAGATCCACAGTGGACGGCGCGAACGTACTCGTATCTAGTTCTTGACTTCCAATACCCGGCGTGTAGTCTGTCACCATTACCGAACGGGCGGGCATTTCGTCCGAACAGGGTGATCGGAGTCGGTGTTACACACGGGAGGGGAACCCAATGGTGAGTACGACAGGTTGGCGACAGCGCGGCGGACGCGCCCTTACGCGCCGGCGACTGATAGGAGCGACCGCAGTGGCGGGCGGCGCCGCCTTCATCGCGGCGTGCGGCGGCGACGAGTCCGAGTCGGAGTCAGGCAGCCAGCAGACCGCTCCCGCCGACCGCAGCGCCGGGGCGGCCGCGCCCGGCTCGGTGTCGGTCAACCTCGACGCGAAGTCGAAGCCGGTATCCGGCAAGGAATCGATCGAAGAGTTACGCGAGCGATTCCACCCGCAAAATCTCAAACACCTCCCCGGCCAGAAGGACGGCCCCAAGAACGGCGGCACCCTGCGCTGGTCGAGCAATCCGCCCGTCAGCTGGGATCTCGCCGGTCCGGCTGCCTCGCTCCTCGCCAGCTATGCGGTCTTCCACAACGGGTTGGTCAGCTTCGAGATGGGCGATATGAGCGAGAACCTCAACCTGGTCAAGACCCAGGGAGACCTCGCCCAGTCCTGGGAGCAGGCAGACACGATGACGCTCACCTTCAAACTCAACTCGGGCATCAAGTGGCAGGATGTACCGCCGGTGGGCGGCCGTGACTTTACCGCCGAAGACGTCAAGTACGCCGTCGAGGTCTACCAGAAAGCGCCGGTGCAGAGCACGATCTACCGCGATGTCGACCATGTGGAGACGCCGGACGCCAACACGGTTGTCTTTAAGATGAAGCAGCCGGTCGCCTATTTCCTCGGTGTACTCCGCCAGCCGATGAACCTGATCTTCTCGCGGGAACAGCATCAATCGTCCGGCGGCCTCGCGAGCGGGCCGATCGGCACCGGCGCCTTCATCTTCGAGAGCGCCCAGGACCGCGTCGGCTGGAAGGCGCGGAAGAACCCCACCTACTTCAAGAAGGATGCCTGGACCGGCAAGCAGCTTCCGTATCTTGACGGCATCGAGACAAGCTACTTCGTCGATACCAACGCGGCGCTGGCCGCCTTCCGCGACAAGCAACTGGATGTCTACTATCCGCTGAATCGATCGCTCTGGATGGACGTGCTCAAGACCAATCCCGAGGTGATCACCCAGATCACGACGCCGCCGCCCAGTTATCAACCCTATATCGGCATCCGGGTGGACAAACCACCGTTCAACGATGTCCGCGTGCGGCGGGCGCTGTCGCTGGCGGTCAACCGCGAGGACATCATCTTCGGTCCGTTCGACGGTCTGGCGGGCTACGGCTATGCCCAGGACTGGACCTACTTCGGCCAGGAGTGGCCCTGGGCGCCGGAGCAGCTGGGACAGTACATGAAGTTCAACGCGGAGGAAGCAAAGAAGCTGATGACGGAGGCGGGATTCCCGGAGGGCATCGGCCGCAAGCTGGAGATCTACCACTCCGCGGCCACTGGTATCAATTTCGACACCGGCCAGCTCGTCGCCGATATGTGGAAGAAGAACCTCGGCATCGATGTGGTCGAGACGGTACCGCCGGATACCGCCGCCTGGCAGCAGAATTTCTACGGCGTCAAGTACGAGGACACGATCGTCGCGGGTGTGGCCGGCCCCAGCCTCGACCCCGATGCCTACGCCTATGACCCACTCCACTCAAAGTCGACGAAGAACTACTTCAAGGTCAACGACCCCCAGCTTGACAGCCTCACCGAAGCGCAGCGGGTGGAGTTTGACACGACGAAGCGGCAGCAACTCCTGAAGGACATCATGGCGCGCGACCTCGATCAGGCGTACCGGCTCTGGACGGTGACGCCCTATAAGATCAACACGCGCTATCCGTACCTCTTCAACGCCGTAGACCAGGTGCACGCCTGGGGGCCGGCCGGCTGGGGCTCAAAGGTGTGCGAGATGGTCTGGATGAATCGATAGGAGTGCCCCGGCGGCGGCCGGACATGCACGACGCCCCGACTCGGTGGGGGCAACACGAGTCGGGGCGTCGGGGCCGGAACCAAGGAGCATCCTGCCCGCGACGCGACCATTCGTGACTCACCCGATCGGGTTATTTGTGACGACTGGTACTCGCTTGGCGCTACTCGCCGGTGGCCGTCGGCCGCCCCAGGTACGCCGAGATCACCCGCTCGTCGTGAACGAGCTCGGCGCCAGGGCCGGAGATGGTGATGCGGCCGGTTTCAATCACGTAGGCGTCATCACTGATCGAGAGCGCCTTCCGGGCATTCTGCTCGACGAGCAGGATCGTTGTGCCCTCGGCATGGACCTCGGCCAGGATGCGGAAGACCTCGTTGACGAGCAAGGGCGCGAGTCCCATCGACGGCTCGTCGAGCAGGAGCATCCGCGGACGCGCCATCAACGCGCGGGCGATCGCAAGCATCTGCTGCTCGCCGCCGGACAGACTGCCGGCAGGCACGCGCCGGCGCTCGCGCAGGACGGGGAAACGGCTGAACATCGCATCGAGGTCGGCGCGAATCCCGGCGCGGTCATGCCGCTGATAGGCACCCAGTTCCAGATTATCTTCGACGGACAGATACGCGATCACCTGACGACCCTCCGGCACCTGGACGATGCCGCGTCGCACGATCTGGTGTGTGGTCAGTCGCGAGATCTCCTCGCCCGCGAACCGGATCGATCCGTTCGCCGGGACGATACCGGAGATTGCCGAGAGCGTCGTCGTCTTCCCAGCGCCGTTCGCGCCGATCAGACTGACAATCGATCCGTCAGGCACCGCGAAGGAGATGCCACGCACCGCCTGCACGCGACCGTAGTCAACGCGGAGATCCGTGACCTCGAGGAGCGCCGGGCGCTCACCGTTGGACGTCGAATGACCCTGCACCCGGCTACTCCTCGCTTCCCAGATAGGCGGCGATCACCGCGTCGTCGGTCGAAACCTCCGCCGGAGATCCTTCGGCGATCACCCGGCCGAAGTCTAGGACCGTGATCCGATCGCAGATGCTCATCACCAGGGGCATGTTGTGCTCCACCAGCAGGATCGTCCGCCGCTCGGCGGCGATCGAGCGGATCAGCGCGGCGACCTCGTCCACCTCGGCGGGATTCATGCCGGCCGTCGGCTCGTCCAGCAGCAGCAGGCGCGGGTCGGAAACGAGGGCGCGGGCGATCTCCAACCGGCGTTGCTCGCCGTAGGGGAGGTTCCGTGCCTGCTGGTGGACACGCCGGCCCAGACCAACACGATCCAGCACGAGGACAGCCCGATCGCGCGTCGCGGTTTCCTCGCGCCGGGTGGCGGGAGCAAAGAGGAGTCGTTGCCCCAGCGACGCGCGCGTGACCGTATGCAGGCCCACGAGCAGGTTTTCCAAAGCGGACATCTGGGGGAAGAGGCGGAGGTTCTGGAAGGTACGGCGCACGCCCATCGCCGCGATCCGGTGCGGAGGCAGGCGGTCGATTCGGGTGCCATGAACGTCGATCGTGCCGGCACTCGGACGCATCAATCCGGAGATCAGGTTGAGCGCCGTCGTCTTGCCGGCGCCGTTGGGACCGATCAGACCATGGATCGTGCCCGCCCGCACGTCAAAGTTGACATCATCGACCGCACGCACGCCGCCGAATGTCCGGCCGACGCCCGAGAGAACGAGCGCCGGCTGGTCCGCGTCGGGCAGCGATCGAGACGTCATGCTGGTCACCGAAGCTCGCTCCCACTCAGCGTTTCGCCGCCCACCGGCTCGCCCTGCGGCCCGCGCGGCGTTCGCCAGCGGGGGAGGCTCCACCGCCGGTCGAACAGGCTGACGAGGCCGCGCGGGAGGAAGAGGATCACGCCGAGCAGGATCACGCCGTTGAGGATCACCCGGTCCGCTCCCGGTTTGATGCCGAGCGCGCGAACGGCATCAAGCCGCATGAACTCCGGCAGGCTGGTGATCAAGGCGGAACCAAGCACCGGACCGATGAAGGAGGTCATCCCGCCGACAACGGCATAGATCAAGATCTCGACGGCGCGGGCGAAGCCGTAGGTCCGCGGTTCGATCGCGCGGACATAGTGGGCCTCCATCGCCCCCGCCATCCCCGCGATGAAGGCGCCGATCATGAAGGCGAGCACCTTATAGTAGGTCGTGTTGATCCCCATCGTCCGGGCGGCGGCCTCGTCCTCCCGGATCGCTTCCAGCGCATAGCCCATCCGCGACCCACGCAGCCGCCAGAAGAAGAACAGCACCACCGCCAGCAGTCCGTAGATGTGCCACCACTCCGTCTTCTGCGGGATCGCGGGCAGACCGAGGGCGCCGCCGCTCGGCTCCCAGTTGATCAGCACGATCCGGGTCACCTCACCGAAGCCGATCGTGGCGATCGCGAGAAAGACGCCGCGCAACCGCAGCACAGGCACACCGAGCGGGATCGCAACCAGCATCGCCATCAGCGCGCCCGCCAGCAGGGCCGGCAGGAACGGCCAGTCCTGACGCAGCGTGAGCAACGCCGCCGTATAGGCGCCGATGCCGGCGAAGGCCGCGTTCGCCAGTGAGAGGAGGCCGCACGAGAGCGTCATATAGAGGCTCAACCCCAGAATGGCGTTGAGCCCGATGAAGTTGATCACACTCGCATAAGTGGCGTAGAAGTCGCGGATCGCGTCCAGGGTTCTGACCCCTCCTCCGGCCCCTTCCCCCGCTGACGCGCGGAGCGGGGTGCCTGACTCGACCATTGGCTGAATCAGGTGATCACTGTGGGCACATGGCGGAATTCCATTCTTATGCCTCGCGCACCGCCTTTTGACCGAGCAGGCCCCGCGGGCGGATCAGCAGGATCAGGAACATCATCGTGAAGGCGGCGGCGTCGCGCCAGGTGGAGGAGATCCACTGGACGGTAAAGACCTCGGTCAGTCCGAGCAGGAAGCCGCCGATCACCGCGCCGGGAATGCTGCCCATCCCGCCGAGAATAATCACGGCCAAGCCCTTTAGTTCCAGACCACGGCCCATCTCCGGCGCGATGTTGGCGAACTCTAGCCCATAGAGCACACCGGCCACGCCACCGAGTGCCGAGGAGATGAAGAAGCTGAGGGCGATGATGCCGTCCACGTTGATCCCCAGGAGTTGCGCGGCCCGCTGATTCTCGGCGACGGCGCGGATCGCCTTGCCAGTGCGCGTTCTGACGACGAAGTACTGCAGGCCCAGCGTGAACGCGAGCGCCAGCGCCATGATCACGATCTGGCGCAGCGTGATCACGACACCGCCCACCTCGAAGATCTCGACCGGGAAGGTGTCGAACGGGAAGCGGCGCGGGTTGGGTCCGAGCCAGCGCAGGATGATCGCCTCGAAGATCAGACCCATGGCGATGCTGCTGATCAGCGACGAGAAGTAGGTATCGGGCCGCGACCGCAGCGGCTTGAAGGCGATCCGATCCAGCAGAATGCCGATCACCCCGGTCGCGAGCAGCGCGATCACCATCGCCAACCAGATGTTCATGTCGGCGCGCACGACCAACTCCAGCGCGATGATCGCGCCGAGCATGAACACCGCCTGATGCGCGAGGTTGAGTATGTCGAGGATGCCGAAGACGAGCGTGTAGCCGACGGCAAAGAGCGCGTAGATGCTACCGATGAAGAGGCCGTTAAAGATCTGTTGCTCCACGGGCTACTGCCTCGCTCTGCTCAGGATGCGCGCGCGACCACGCGGGATGCCGCCAGGCAGCACGTTTCGCGTCGCGCGCAGTTGGGTCGAGCATCATTCGAGAACGGTGAACTTCCCGTCCTTGATCACCTGGACGACCGCCGGATGAACGGCATCGCGCTTATCGCTGAACGAGAATGTGCCCAGGACGGTATCCAGATCCTTGATCCCGGCGAGCGCATTCCGGAGAGCGGGCTTCTCCGTCGTGTTCGCGTTCTTGAGCGCCTCGGCCATGATGTAGACACCGGCGTACGCCTGCGCGGCGAACTGGTCCGGATCGGCCTTGTACTTCGCCTTGTAGTTCTTGAGAAAGGCCTGGCTCCTCGGGTTGGTCGAGGCTGAGTTCCAGGCGGCGCCGACGATCACGCCATCGGCTGCGGCGCCGGCGTTCTTGATCAGGTCCGGCGTGTTGAAGCCGTTCCCGCCCATGATCGGCTGCTTGAGACCGAGCTCGCGCGCCTGTGTCACGATCGACGTGGCCGGGGCGGTGAGCGCGGACACCAGGATCACATCGGGATTCGCCTGCCGCACGGCGGTGAGTTGCGCGCGGAAATCCTTGTCATTCGTGGAGAATTGCTGTTCGGTGGCGATCTCGATGCCGTTCGCCTTGAGGGCGCTGCGCATCGTGTCGCCGCCGGACTTGGAGAAGGCATCGTCGTTGGCAAAGAGCAACGCCGCCTTCTTCGGCTGGTAGCGCTCGACCACCTTTTTCACGGCCTGGGGAATCACGTCTCCCTCGGTGAGGGAGTCGCGGAAGATGTAATCGCCAATGTCCGTGATCCCGGCGGCGGTGTTCGAGACGCCGAGGACCGGCGTCTTCTTCGCTTGTGCCAGCGGGTCGGCGGCCTGGGCAACGCCCGAGAGGGTGGGTCCGATGATCGCCGTCGTGTTGCCCGAAAGGAACTTATTGAAGACGTTGATCGCCTGATTGCGGTCGCCGGCCTCATCCTCGAACGTGGCGCTCAGCTTGACGCCGGGCACGGCATTCTGATTGTTGATCTCATCCAACGCCAGCTGGGCGCCTTTCTGCTGGCTCTGGCCGTAGACGGCATTTGGGCCGGAGAGCGTGAAAGCAAAACCGATATTGGCGTTGAGTGCCTGCGCCGGTTGCGTCGCCGAACCGGCCGCGGCGGCTCCGGTGGCGGCCGGCGATGCCGTGGCCCGTGTTTCGTCGTCGTTGTCACCACTGCCGCAGGCCGCGAAAAAGACCGCGACCAGTAGCAGCACCAGGGCGATATTCCATCTGGCGCGCATGATGCCCCTCCCCATGCCGGCCACGGTATGCTTCCGATCGCCTGCTATTGTGACATCGGCGCAGAGAAGACGATAGCGATGCGGGCACGCACGCTCTGCCCTGCTCGTGTTGAAAGCAATGTGACCCGCTACCGATGCCGAGCGCGCCGGTCCACCCATTCCCTGAAAGGAAGCGCCGATGAAGTTTGGACTGTTCTACGAGTGGCCCAATCCCCAGGGACGCGACTGGCGGACGCTCTTCGAGGAGGGCATCGAGCAGATCCAGTATGCCGAAGAGCTTGGCTTCAACTTCGTCCTGATCGCCGAGCATCATTTCTCCAACTACGGCATGTCGCCGGCGCCGCTGCTCCAAGCGCTGGCCGTCGCGCAGCAGACGACGCGCCTCAAGATCGCCACGGCGGTCCTCGTGCTGCCGGAATGGCAACCGCTGCGGCTGGCGGAGGAAGTCGCCGTGCTCGACCAGCTATCGAACGGCCGCTTCATCTGCGGGGTCGGCCGCGGCTACCAGCCGCATGAGTTCGCGCGGTTCGGCATCACCGCCGAGCAATCACGGGGCATGTTTAACGAAAGCCTCGACGTGCTGCTGAAAGCGTGGACGAGTACCGAGTCGTTCACCTACGCCGGAGAGTACGTCACGATCCCGCACGAAGTCGTCGTCTGGCCGAAGCCGCTTCAGCAGCCGCATCCACCGCTGTGGGTGGCCGGCAGCAGCGGCGAGACGATGGTGCTGGCGGCAGAGCGCGATCTCGTGCCGATCACCACGGGCTTTCTCGGATGGGACGGCCTCGCCGATGCGGCGGCGCTCTGGGTGCAGGCGCGCCGGCGGCTGCACAAGCCGGTCGATACCTTCGAGCTGGGGCTGCAAATGATGACGCTTGTCACGGACAGCGACGCGGATGCACGCGCCTGTCTCAGCTATCCGCGGTGGCAACTTCGTGCCGGCCGCTCGCTCAATCGGTCGACCGTGGTCAACGGCTGCGTCGTTCCGGCGAGCTACGAGGGCGAACCGGACGACGATGCGCTCTGGAACTCGCTCTACTATGGGTCGCCCGACACCGTGATCGCGAAGCTCCGACGTGCGGCGGATGCGGGCGTCACCTTCGCCAGCAATTGGATGATGATGGGCGGCGTCGAACATCGGACGGTGATGAACTCGATCAAGCTGATGGGCCGGGAGGTCCTGCCCGCGCTGCGAGACGTGCATCCTCCAGCGGATTTCGTCGAACGCATGGCGGCGCGCCGGGTCGCGTCCACCACACTCCGCCGGACGGTCGGTCCGGCCGGTGCTGCGGCAACCGCGCCGACATGAGTCGACGCCTCCGGTCTTGCCGTCAAGTTTCCATGGCAATCGGGCATAGATTTGATTTGCCTAATACTTCCTATGTGTCTACCCTCAAGCTATAATCGGTTTCCAAGCACCACCGTTGACCGGGGCGCGGCTCAGCTTTTCCAGGCCGTCGCACACTGGAGCAATCGATGTACGCATGTATCTGCCGGGCGATCACCGAAGCCGAGGTTCGGCGGGCGGGACGCGCCGGCGTGACATCATGCGAGGATCTCATCACCTTCTTCGGGTTGCGCGAGCGATCGTGCTGCGGCCGCTGCCTCCGCCAGGTTGACCGGTTCGTCAGGCTCGCCGCCGACGGCCAGGATTGTGCGGACGCGGGCGACGGCGCTATCATTCCTCTCACTCCCGTCCTCGTTGCCGGAATCAGCTAGTTGCTGGTTCAGCCTGCATTTCGACCAAGAGTAACGGCCGGGGGTTCCACCAGGAGAGGTCGTGATGGAGCCGAAAGAGGGCGTCGTCGAACTACTCAACGGAGCGCTCACCATTGAGTTGACGGCGATCAACCAGTATTTCCTCGCCGCCAAGCAGTGTGGCAATTGGGGCTTCGCCAAGTTGGAGCATGCCTTCCGCGCGCTCAGCATGTCCGAAATGAAGGACACGGAAGAGCTCGTCGAGCGAATCCTCTTCCTCGAGGGCCTGCCCAATATGCAGCGGCTCAACCCCATCGGGGTGGGTGAGTCTGTCCCAGAAGTCTTGCAGGCGGGGCTGGACCTGGAACTCGGCGCGGTCAATTTCCTCCGCGACGCGATCGAGCACTGCGCCCGCGTCGGCGACTTCGCCACACGAGCGATGTTCGAAGAGATGATCGTCGACGAAGAGCACCACGTCGATTGGTTTGAAACCCAGCAAGATACGATCCGCACCGTCGGCCTCGAGTTGTACCTCAGCCAGCAGATCGAGGTCGAGGCGCCGTAGCCAGCCCATTCCGCAACGCACGACTGGCTGTCACGATCGCCGACTCCTGTCATCCTGAGCACCAGCGAAGGATCTCGGAAGTCAGACAGCGTCGGAGATCCTTCGCTGGTGCTCAGGATGACAGGGGGGCGGTGGAGCCAATCACCGGCAGGTCAGGCCGGTTTGAACCCCTTTCCTTCGGCTGAGCGCAGGATCTCATCGGCGTAGCGATCGGCCGCCCAGGCGATGCTCAACGCCGAGCTGAGATAGACGGCCCGCGCTACAAGGTCGGGGACGACGACAAACCGTCCCTCTTGCACCGACGTGAGCCCGACGAAGAGCGGGCTTGCCATGAACTCCTTTGTCTCCGCCTTCGCCAGGTTCGTCGAAAGCCAGATGTCGCTGCCGTCAAGCTCGTTCATGCGTTCGAGCGAGAACGTGTTGATGCCGGGACCGATATCGGAGCGAACCTTGAGGCCGAGCGCCGTCAGCATGCGGCCCTCCGGCGTCTCCGGTCCGTGGACGTAGAACGACGCATTGTAGTAGGCGTAGGCGACGGTCGCCGTCCGGCCGGCGACTCCCTTGAGCCGGTCCTTCGCGGCGGCAATGGCGGCCTCCGCAGTCGCGATCGTCTGCTCCGCCTGCTCCTCCCGGCCCAGCGCCTCGCCGACCATCTGCTGCAGAGTACGAAAGTCGGTCGTGTTCCAGGGCAGGGCGAGGGTCGGCGCCAGCGCGCTCATCTGGGACTGGACCGGCTTCACCACATATTCCATGCCGACGATCAGGTCGGGCCGCATTGCCGCCACCTGTTCGAGGTCGGCGCCTTCGAGCGAACTGGCGTCAAACGTCTTCGCCTCGGCCGCGCCGGCGGCGGCCGCCCACGGCGGTATGCCCGTCCCGTTCCAGTTCGAGTAACCAAAGAGCACGGGCGTGACCCCGGCGCCGAGCACGGGGTCGAGGTCGTCGGCGTCATAGGTGACCACCACCCGCTTCGGCTGCTTCGGGATCGTGACGTCGCCCAGCGCGCCTTTCACGGTACGCGGAAATATCGCGGCGGCGGTCGCGGTCGCGGCGCCGGCGGGAACATCTGTCGCCGCGGCAGAGGAGGGATCGTCCGCATCATCGCCGCAGGCCGAGAGTCCCCATGCAACCATCATCGCCGCCGGGATCGTGCCGAGCAGGCGCCGCCGTGACAGCGGATGCGGGCGGCGGGAATTCGAAGGTGTCACCCATAAACTCCTTGTATCACTGTCCCTGGGAGCGCGGGCATCTTGCCCGCAATTGAGTCGAAGGTCGTGGCGGGCAGGATGCCCGCGCTCCCAGGGGGTGTATCAGTGCAGCAGTCAGCGATTCAGCTTTTCTGTCGCCCAAGCGCATGCTCCTGATCCTTCCGCCAGTAGCCGACCGTTCGGATGCGGGCGTTGTCGAGTCCCCTTGCCTCGTGCAAATGCGTGCGACAGTCCTGCATGGTGTTGAACTCCGCACCGCCCCAAACATAGACGTTGGCGGCGGCGGGCTTGTCGAGCGATTGGACCGCATCGAGCAGCGACGAGCCGGAGGCAGCATCCCTTCGGTGCAGCCAGGTAATCTCGACGTCGCCCTCGCTGGTCAGCGGCTGCTCCGCCGACCGATCGCGGATCTCGATGAAGGCGCGGCAGCGAACGCTGGGCGACAGCGATTCGAGGATGGCACCGGTGGCGGGCAGGCCGGTTTCGTCGGCCAGGAGGATCAGCAGGTCGGTTGCGGGGGGCGGGTCGTAGGCGTAGCGCGGTCCCCAGAGGGCGACCGGGTCGCCGGGTGCGGCCCGCGCCGCCCAGCTCGTCGCCGGACCATCGCCGTGGAGGACGAAGTCGAGGTCAAGCTCCCCGATTTCCGGCCGGCAGTAACGCACCGTATAGTACCGGCCCACCTGCCGCTCCTCGGGCGGCAGGTTACGCCAGTCATCCCAGGTGAAATCGTGTTCGACGCGCGGCCTCGCGCCGTTTGCTTCGGGCAGAAAGACGTAGAGAAACTGGTCGGCGCCGACACTCTCGTACTGCCGGAGGTCGCTGCCGGTGAGGGTGATGCGGACCATGTGCGACGTCACCGGCGCAATGCGGGCAACCTCGGCGAGAAAGATGCGTCGCTCCGTATGCGGTTCCACCACGGTCGATTGGTTGGTCATGGGCAAGGATCCTCCTATTGATCGGCTCCCTCCGACTGGATGCCGAAGTATCTGGCGAGGGCATCGCCGCCTTCCTCTAGCTGAGCCTCTTGCCGCGACCCTCGGCGGCTTCGATCGTCGCGTCGGCCAGGCGGAAGACCACCCACCGCACGCTGAGGGTCGACTCTTCGTATCCCGCCTGGGCAATGTCACGTGGCAAGGGCATGTAGCGACCCTGCTGCACGGCGGGCAACGTGCGGAACAGGGGACTGCTCTCCAGGGCCTCCTGGTCCGCCGGAAAGAAGGAGGGTGACAGGAGGATGTCGGCGTCCTGATAGCGGTTGACCTGCTCCAGTGAAAACGTCGTCAACTCGTTGTCGGGGGAGCCATCCGCGCCCCGCACGTTCAGCCCCATGCGCACGAGCAGGCGGGCGATCGGCGTGTCCGGCCCGTGCATGTAGAGCTCGCCCTGGAACTGGTAGCCCACCGTCACGGAGCGGCCGGCGTAGGGCGCGAGGCGCGCGGCGGCGGCCGCGATGGCGGCATCTGTTTCGGCGAGGGCGGCTTCGGCGGCCTGCTCCATGCCGGTCGCCTCCCCCACGATCCGTTGCATCTCCGGCCACGCCGTTGCATCCGCGACCTTGATCACGATCGTCGGAGCGATGGCCGAAAGACGGCGATACTGATCCTCATTGACCCAGGCGGCGACGATCAGGTCGGGTGCGGTCGCGGCGAAACGCTCCATATCAGGCTCTAACCGGTCCGCCTGGTACGACGCGAGCGAGCCGGCCGCCGCCTCCCTGGCCCAGGGTTGGAGCTCGCCCTTGCCGTCATAGCCGGGCGTCTGGCCGTAGAGCACCGGCGTGATGCCGAGGGCAAGGATATGGTCGAGGGACACGCCATCGGACACAGCCGCGATCCGTTGGGGCTGAGCTGGAATCGTCGCCGACCCCATCGTATGGGTCACCGTCCGTGGAAAGCCGGGCGCTCCTGGCTCCTGGCTGTCACTCGTATCATCGCTTTTGTCGTCGCGGCAGGCGGCAAAGACCGCCGCCACCAGAGGCGCAACCAGCAGGCCGCGACGGCTAATGTCCTCGATCGGATCGAGGGTCGGGCTGGTAAGGGTATCGCGTGGGGACATGGGGTTCTCCGTTACTGGATGCCGAAATACTTCGCGAGGTCATCAAAGACCGACTGGGCGGCGCGGTAGCCGAGGCCGGCGATCCAGACGCGGTCGTTGACGAGCAGCACTTTGCCCTGCTGCACTTCCGGGATCGCCTTCCAGATCGGACTCTCCAACATCTGCTTGCCGAAGGGGTTCTCGTCGTTCGGATAGATTGAAACGGCGATGAGGCCGGCCGGCGCGTATTGCCCGGCCGTCTCCAGGCTCATGTTCAGCAGGCCAAAGTCGTCGACGTTCTGGGATTCGGGACGCGGGAAGCCCAGGTCGGTGAGGAGGCCACCAACAAAATTGGTCCGCTGGTAGTAGCGGAGGTCTTTCTCCAGCACCCGGATCACGGAAACACTCGGCCGCGGCGACGGCAGCTTGGCGTTGAGCGCGCGCACCCGCTCCTCGTACTGCTGCACGGTCGCGGCGGCCTCCTGCTCACGTCCCAGGGCCTCGGAATAGAGGGCGAAGTTGTGCCGCCAGACGAGGCCGGCGCGCTCGCCGAAGACGGTTGGCGCAATCGCGGCGAGCTTGTCGTAGATCGCCTCGTGGCGGATCTTATTCGAGAGGATCAGGTCCGGTCGCAGTGCCGCGATCGCCTCCAGGTTCGGCTCCGCCAGGGAACCGACCGTGCTCACGCCGCGCAGCCGCTCTTCCAGGTACGGCGGAAGTCCGGAACTGCTGTAGTCGAGCGTTCCGACCGGCAGTAGACCCATCTCTATGACTGCGTCGAGCTCACCCGTGTCCAGAACGACGACGCGTTGGGGCGCAGCCTTGATCTCTGTCTCGCCCATCGCGTGGCGGACGGTGCGCGGAAAGACGCCGGGGGCCGCATCCGTGCCGTGCTTGGCATAGACGGCGACGGTCGACTCGTACGGCACGGCATTGGCGGCGGCGGACTTGGTCGCCGGCGGTACCGCCGGGGCACCCAGAGCGTCCGGTGCGAGCGGCAGCAGCCGCAGCGCGGCGGTACCTGCTGCCGTGGCGCTCGGCGAGGCGGCACTGCCCGTTGCGGCCACTGTGGCGACGGAGGATTCTTCGCCACCACCATCGCCGCACGCGATCACCATCGCCGAGATGAGCGCCATCGCCAAGGTAAGCAGAGTGTGTGACCGGAGTCTCAACATGGTACGAATCCTCATGTGGTGGAATCAGACGGCCGTTCGGGAGCAGGCGGTTGTGCCGTTCCACTTCAGCCCCTCAGGGCATCTGCCGTGACCGGGTGGCGTTCGATGCTCCGCGGCAGCACGAGCGGGGCGCCGGTTGCCGGATCGGTGATGATCGTGGCGTCGATCTCGAAGACCCGACGCACGACCTTCTCGGTCACTACCTCGGCCGGTGGTCCTGCCGCAATCACCGCGCCGTCCTTCATCGCGACCAGCACGTCGGCGTAGCGTGCCGCAAGGTTGAGATCGTGCAGCACCATGACGACGGTGCGGCCGTGCTCGCGATTGAGCGCGCGCACCAGGTCGAGCAGGTCGATCTGATGACCGAGGTCAAGGAACGTCGTCGGTTCGTCCAGCAGCAGGATCGGCGTATCCTGCGCGAGCGCCATCGCCACCCAGGCCCGCTGTCGCTGTCCGCCGGAGAGCGTTTCGATCGCGCGGTAACGGAGATCGGCCAGTTCGCAGCGGTCGAGCGCGGCCTCGATCGCGTCCTCGTCGGCGGTGGTCCACTGCCGGAACAGGCTCTGGTGGGGAAAGCGGCCCGCCGCCACCAGGTCTTCGACGACATACCCGGCGGGCGGTACCGGCCCCTGCGTGAGCATCGCCAGCCGTCTGGCGAAGGCGCGATGCGAGCCACGATAGACCGGTTGGCCCCCGACCGTGATCGACCCCGCCATCGGCTTGAGCAACCGGCCGATCGAGCGCAGCAGGGTCGACTTGCCGCAGGCGTTGGGGCCGATCACGGCCGTGACCGCGCCCAGGGCAAGGCTGATCGACAGATCGTCGATCACGACCGTACGGCCGTATCCGGTGCGAAGGCTTTGAACCTCGATACGGTCGTCGGTTTGCTCCCCGGCCGGGCCGGCGTCGCTCTTGTCGCGGGGGATACAGACGGGATGTCCCGCGACCGGATCGGGAAAGACATCAAAGCCGGTATCGTACAGCTCTTCGAGCAGGTGCGGTTCGACGATCTCCGCCGGCGTTCCCACGCGCAGGATACGGCCGTCGATCATCGCCACCATCCGGTCGCTGGCGCGGGCGGCTTCATTGACATCATGCAGGACCATGACAACGGTGCGGCCCTCCTCCGCGTTCAACCGCCGGACCAGGTCAAGCACGTCAATCTGGTGGGCGACATCGAGGTAGGTCGTCGGCTCGTCCAGCAGCAGCAGCTCCGTCTCCTGCGCCAGGGCCATCGCGATCCAGGCCCGCTGCCGCTGACCGCCGGAGAGCTGATCGACCGGACGGCGGCGAAGCTCGGTCATCGCCGTCAGCTCCAGCGCCCGATCGACCGCTTCGACATCCCGCGCCGACGGCGGCTGCAAGAAGGACTGGTGCGGGTAGCGTCCGCGCCGGGTCAGGTCTTCGACGGTGATCCCCTCCGGAGGCAGCGGCTGCTGCTGGAGGAGGCCAAGGCGCCGGGCCACCTCACGCGTTGGCAGCCGGTGAATGAGCTGACCGTCGAGGATCACGGCACCGCCGGTGGGCTTCATCAAGCGCACCAGCGCCCGCAACAGGGTCGATTTGCCGCAGCCGTTCGGACCGATGATGCTGGTCACGCCGCCATCCACGATCTCCAGGCTCAGCTCGTGAACGACGGACGGCATGTCGGAGCCGTAGCTGAGGCTGAGAGTGTCCGATCGCAAACGGCTCATGGCCACCTCAGATCCGCAGATTTGCCCGATACAGGAGGAAGAGGAAATACGGCGCGCCAACGGCGGCGGTGACGACGCCGACCGGGAGGGTCACCGGGAGAAAGTGCTGGCCGACTGTGTCCGCCGCCAGCACGATCAAGGAGCCGATCAGCGCGGTGAAGACCATCACGCTGCCGGAGAGGGGACCGGCCAACATCCGGGCGATGTGCGGCGTCATCAGCGCGACGAAGCCGATCGGCCCCGCGACGGCGACGGCGACCGCCGCCAGTCCGCAACCGGCGACGATCAACGCCAGCCGCGTGCGTTCGAGGGGCAGGCCGATGCTCCGCGCTGCATCATCGCCGAGCTGGACGATCCGGAGCGGCCACATCAGGCCGATCGCGGCAGGCGTCAGGATCAGCAACGCGACACAGAGCACGCGCACGTCTCC
This sequence comes from Dehalococcoidia bacterium, assembly GCA_050184225.1. Taxonomy (GTDB): domain Bacteria; phylum Chloroflexota; class Dehalococcoidia; order CAUJGQ01; family CAUJGQ01; genus JBFXAN01. The sequence goes on from JBFXAN010000001.1 coordinate 19,571, forward strand.
CCCGTCGCTGCCATAGAGCGTGCCCGTCGACCACAACTGCGCCGAGCTGACCTGTTCGATCGGATAGCGGACCATCAGAAAAGTCGTGCCGGCGGCAAGGATCGCGTTGAGGCCGATCCCCACCAGGATCAAGCGGTTGCCGGAGATGCCGCCCTTCCAGGTGAGGAGATAGATCAGCGCGGCAGCGAGCAACGCGCCGGCGAAGGCCGCCAGCGGCAGCAACGACCAGTCCTGTCCGGTCACAATCCAGAAGACGGCGACGACGGTCGCACCGGCATTGATGCCGATGATGTCGGGCGAGACGAGCGGGTTGCGCACCAACCCCTGGAAGATCGCGCCAGACATCGCCAGTGCCGCACCGACGAGCACGGCGCAGAGCACGCGCGGCAGCCGTAGGGTACGCACGATGAATTCACTCTGCCGGGTGCCTTCCCCCAGCACCGACTTGACCACGTCGACGAAGGGTACGTGGAAGCTCCCCAGCGTCATCGCCCACGTACCCAGCGCGGCAAGGCACAGCAGCGCGATCAGCGCGAGCACCAGCACGCGGACATTGATGCGAAGCGCGAGGAACCCGGATCGGACCGTGGTATGGCCCCGGCGATGCGATGTCCTGGGTACGGCGTCGGTGACAGTCATGCGCATCCTAGCTGGCAATGCTCCGTTTTCGGGCGAGATAGATCAGCACCGGCGCGCCGAGCAGCGCTGTGACGATGCCAACTTGTAACTCGGACGGCCGCACGACCACCCGGCCGGCGATGTCCGCGCCGGTCAGCAGGATCGCACCGAAGATGAGTGAGTAGGGCAGCACCCAGCGGTAATCCGGCCCGACCACGGCGCGGACCATGTGCGGTATCGCCAGCCCGACAAAGCCGATCGGTCCGGCGGCGGAGACGGCGGCGCCGGTGATCAGCACGACGAGCGCCGACGCGATCACGCGAATGCGGGTCGTATGCATTCCCAACGCACGCGCCGTGTCGTCGCCGAGGCTGAGCACGTTGAGCTGGTGGCCCATCAGCAGGCAGGTGGCGACGCCGGCACCCAAGAAGGGCGCCACCGTCCAGAAAATATCGAGGCTGCGGCCCGCCACCGACCCGGCCAGCCAGAAGCGGGCGATGTCAAGGGTCTGTTCGTCGAGCAGCAACAGCGCGCTCACCCAGGCGCCGAGCAGCGCCGAGACGACCGCCCCGGCCAGCGCGAGCTTGACCGGCGTGCCACCGCCGCGCCCAGCCGTACCGATCAGGAAGACCAGCGCCGAGGCGCCCATCGCGCCGGCGAAGGAGAACCAGACGTACTCATGCGGCGCGGTGAGGCCGCCGACGAAGATGGCGGTCACGATCGCAAAGGCGGCGCCGGCGCTGACGCCGAGGATCGACGGTCCCGCCAACGGATTGCGCGTCACCGCCTGCATCACCGCGCCCGCCACACCCAGCCCGCCGCCGACCGCGAGCGCAATCAACGTGCGCGGCAGCCGAAGGGAACGCACGACCGTCTGGTTATACGACGAGGGATCGTAGTCAAACAGCGCGTTCCAAGCGTCGCTTGTGCTGATATTGATCGAACCGATCCGCAAACTGAGAAGCGCCACGATCACGAGGGCCATGCCGCAGGCGAGCAGTCCCACCGACCGCAACGCGATCGGGTGCGCCGGCGTCATCGTTCCAGGTTGCCGCGTGGTGGCGATCGCCATATCTCATCTCTCGCTTCGCCGAGCCCGACGATCGTGTGACCGAGCCGCGGCCAAAATTAGTATTACCTAAAGTGCTCGCTTCGGACAAGCTAAGCGAGGTGGCCGTGTGGGGACGCCGCGCGGCCGGTTTGTTCGGAGGTTTTGAGATCGTGGCATCTCAGCGATACCCACACGTCAATGGTCGCGGACAGCCGGGGGGAGGCGGCCTCACCCGACGCGGGTTGCTTGCCGGCACCATCGGCGCGATGCTGCTCGCCGCCTGCGGCGATGGTGCTGGTTCCGATGAGATATCGTCAGTCGCGGCGCCCCAAGAAACCGCCACCACTGGATTCCCGATCACCGTCTCCCACCGGTACGGCGAGACGACGGTGCCTTCGGCGCCCAGGCGAGTGCTGTCCCTCAGCTACACGGACCATGATGTGCTCCTCGCGCTCGGTATGGTGCCGGTCGGGATCCAGCAGTGGTTCCCGGATCTGACCACCGGCGTCGGGCCGTGGGCGACGGACCGGCTCGGCGGTGCGAAGCCGGAACTCTTCCTGGGCGCGGAGATCGATATCGAGCAGGCGGCGGAGCTGGCGCCGGACCTGATCACCGTGATCCAGCGTGACCTGACCGAGGAGGTGTACTCGCGGCTCAGCCAGATCGCGCCGACGATCGCGGCGCCCGAGGGCTTTCTTCCCTTCGGCGTTCCCTGGAAGGACCAGGCACTGCTCCTCGGCCGCGCCCTCGGCAAGGAAGACGAGATCGCGCGGGTCGTCGCCGGCGTCGATGCCAAGTTTGCCGACGCCCGACAACAGCATCCAGCCTTCGCCGGCAAGACCGTCGTCGTCGGGCTGGCAGGAAACGAAGCGCAACTCTTCGCCTACGCCAAGCAGGACGCACGCATCCGCTTTATGGAGGCGCTCGGTTTCACCCTCGCCCCCGCAATCGATGCCCTCGAACGCGAGCGATTTTACGCAACGATCAGCCGCGAACAGATCCGGCTCCTTGACGCCGATGTGCTGATCTGGTTGAGCGCCACGCCGGCGGCGTTCGAGCCGCTGAAATCGGATGCCCTGCTCCAACAACTCGATGTTGCCAAACGGGGTGACGTGATCTATGTCGCCAACGGCGACCTCGTCAAGGCATTCTCCAGCAGCACGGTCCTGAGCCTGCCCTACGCCATCGATACCTTCCTGCCGCAACTCGCGAGCGTCGTCTCATGAAACGCATGCCCACCATCCTGACCGGTGAGGTACGCCAGCGGCAGCCCACGATCCCACGAGGAGACATCTCCATGGCCCCACGCGACCCGGCCATCCTCGCTGAACTCACCCCGATCGAGGCGATTGACCGCCGGCGCCTGCTCACGGCGCTGCCTGCCCTCGGCCTGATCGCCGTCGGCGTCTCCTGTGGTAGCGACGACGGAGACACGCCGACCCGATCGTCGACCGTCACGCCGGCGGGCACTCCCGCCGGTGACTTCCCCGTGACGATCAGCCACGCCAAGGGCGAAACGACGGTTCCGGCGAAACCGCGGCGGGTGGTGACGGTGGGCGGATTGGACGCGGCGCTGGCGAACGCACTGGGTGCCGATGTCGTTGCCGTGCCAACCTTCATGAAGGACTATCCCTGGTTTGCGCGGCCGCTTGCGCCGGATGTCCTTGTCTTGAGCCATGAGGAAGTGCCACTGGAGGCGATCGCCGCGCTGAAGCCGGATCTGATCCTGATCACGACCGCGTGGCCGATCTACGGCGAGAGCTACGACCGGCTTGCGGGAATCGCGCCGACGATCCCGCACCTCAAGGCGCTCTTGCAGGACGATCCGGCCGAGTTGACCCGCGTCATCGGCCGCGTCCTCGGCGAGACCGCCGCCGAGCGGCTGATCGCGGACGCTCAGGCATCGATTCAGTCCTTCGTCGATCGCCACCCCGGACTCAATGGGAAACAGTTCGCCTTGATCCAGGTCAGCGGCGACGTCATCTACCTGGTCGGTCTAGCCGGTTCGCTGACCGGCAACTTCATGCGGCAACTGGGCCTCAATCCGCCTGCCGAAATCGTTGACACGATCGGGGCGGCAAACCTGGGCGCCGGACAGGGACGCATCAGCTACGAGCGTGCCAACTTGCTCGACACGGCCGACATCGTCTTCCTGTCCGATCCCGGCGGCATCGACCAGACGTTTCGGGCCAACCCGGTGATCGCCGAGCTTGATGTCGTGAAGGCAGGAAACCTTGTCCTGCTCGACCAGGTAACCGCCGCCGCACTGCTGATGCCAAGCCCCGTCAACATCCCACACATTCTCGGAAAGCTGGAACCGGCCCTGACAAAGGTCGAGGGCGAGAGAAAGGGGTCATGATCGGATGACGACACAGCCGGCAAGTGGCACGGCGCGTGCCCGCATGTGGGAGCTGATCCGCGAGCGTTCGCGCCGCGTGGTCACGGTTCCGGTGCGCGTCGGTGCAATCGCGCGCGCCTCACACAGCTACTACCGCATCACGCTTGAGGGCAGCGGCCTAGCTGCATACGTCGACCCGCTGCCCGCCGACGCCTTCAAGCTCAGCCTGCCGGCACAGCCCGGCACCTCGGTGCCTCTTCCGACTTATCAGGACGGGGCGGCACAGTGGCCCGCCGGTTCGATCGAGCCGGTCGTCAGAGCCTACACCGTTCGGCATGCCGATCCCACCGGCAATTGGCTCACCTTCGATCTCCTCGATCATCCCGGCGGCGCCGGCCCGGCCTGGTTGCATGCCGCGCGGCCGGGCGACGAACTGGGGCTGACCGGCTTTCGCGTTGACTTTATGGAGTCTGAAGACAGCGACACCCTCCTGGTGGTCGCCGATCCGTCCGCGCTCCCTGCCGCCGCGACGATCATCGAGGCGATGGCCGGCCGCAAGCGCACCGTTGCCGTCCTTGAGGCGCCAGATGAGGGTGACCGCGGCCTCGTCGAAACCGGCGATGGGATTGAAATCGTCTGGGTCGAACATTCGAGCACATCACTGCTCGACGCGGTACAAGCGCTCAACCTGCCGAACCGCGGCGTTCAAGCTTGGGTCGCCGGTGAGAGCGGCAGAGTCAAGGCAATCCGCCGGCATCTGCTTCATCACCGGCGCCTCTCCCGCGATGACGTGCACGCGGTCGGCTACTGGAAGGAAGGTCTCACGTCCCAGCAGGAATTTGACGACTCCCTGAAGCGCTTCAACGACGCAATCGCCGCCGGCGAGGACGTTCTGGACCCTGATGTGCTGCAGCGATGGGCGTTCGACTCGTCGGAGGCGTCAGTCTAGGAACAGCCACAAGACCGCGGACCAGTTCCGCTCCTCTCGCAACCGTCAACGACCGTTGCCGAGGGGAGTGCGCTCCGGAAAGAGAAAGGCACGGTGCACTCTTGAAGACGCGACGCGATCGGGGGAGCGCCCATCGTCCTCGAATACTGACGCGGCGGCGGCTGCTCGCCGGCGCGCTTGGCACGACAATCCTTGCCGCTTGCGCCGACGGCGATTCTGTACCCGGCACGGGCGCCTCATCAGCCGTTCAGCCGTCCGCCGCACCCCCAACATCGGCTCAGCCCTCGGCGCCGTCTCCGGCCGAAGCAGCCGGGCTACGCCTCATCCCACGTCCGGCCACCGAGCTCGGTGCGCCGGCGATTGCCGCCCCGACCAAATCGGGCGCTGCCAATGCCGTGTCATACCAGGAAACGATCGCTCCCTATGCCGGCTTCGGAACGACGGCGGCGCCGGGTGTCTTTCCCCGCACGATTCGTCATGCAATGGGTGAGACAGTACTGCCAGCAGCGCCTCAGCGCGTCATCTGTCTGACGCGGGGCGAGATGGATGCCGCGGTCGAACTCGGCGTGACACCGGTTGGCATCGCCGGCAGCGCGACATCGGCGCTGCCGCCGTACCTCGAGCCGGCCCTCGGCGACGTGGTGCTCGTCGGCAATATCGGACAGCCGAACCTGGAAGCGATCGCCGCGCTCAACCCGGACCTGATCCTCTCGTACAAGGCTCAAGACGAGCAGCTTTACGATCGCCTTTCAGCAATCGCGCCGACGATCTTCACCCAGCAGGGTGGCGTCGCGTACAAGTACAACTTCCCGATCTATGCCCAGGCATTCGGACGCGAGCAACAGGCAGCAGGGACGATCCAGCGGTATGAAAACCGCGTCCGTGCGCTGAACGCGGCGCTGCCGCACACGCGGCCGGATGTGTCGATTGTGCGGTTCAACGCCAACAACGTGCAGTATTACCTGCGCACCAACTTCCCCGCTCTTGTGCTCGAAGATCTGGGATTCCCCCGCCCGCCATCACAAAACGTCGACGACATCGTCCTCGCCAACCAGTCATTGGAAACGATCGGACAGCACGCACCAGCGAGCCTGATCGTGGTCTTGGTGCAACTCGGCGCGGAGGGATTCGCCGAGCAGGCTATGGCCGGCCCGATCTGGCGCAGTCTCGAGGCGGTGCAGAAAAACAACGTCCTGATGGTCGATCAGGCGTGGGCCGGCGGCGTCGGCTACCTCGGCGCCCATTTCATCTTTGACGACATCGCCAAACATTTCGGTATCAGCGCCTGAGCCGACACAAGCCGCCGCCGTCATCCGCACGGACGGATAGACGAGCCACGACCACGGTTCAGGCGTTCTGGAAGACCGGTTTGCGTTTTTCGGCGAATGCCTTGGGACCCTCGATCGAGTCCTGCATGCCGCGCAGGTTCTGCTCCAAACCAGAGGCGTAGCGGCGCGCCTCGAACGGACCCATGTACGTCCCCTTGTAGAGAATTTCCTTGAAGTTGCGGACGGCGCGCGGCGCGAGTTCCATCAGGCGTTCGGCCCACTCCATCGCCGTACTCATCAGTTGATCGGGCGGCACGACCTGATTGACGAAACCGATCTCGTAGGCCCGCTGGGCGCTGATCCGCCGGTCGCCCCAGATGCAGAGTTCCAGCGCCTGGCTGAGGCCGATGATCCGGGGGAGGTGGTGGATCCAGCCGGCGCCCTGGTTCCAGCGTGCCTCGGTGACGCCGAACTCGGCCGTGTCGGCGGCGATCCGGATGTCACACTGCATCGCGTGGTTGAAGCCACCGGCGACGGCGATGCCGTTGACGGCGGCGATCGTCGGCTTCCAGCAGTTCAACGATTCCGCGAGCGGGAAGATGTTCTGGAGATAGTCCGGCATCTGCACCATCGGGTCGGGCAGGCCGGCCGCCTCGGCGGCGTTGCGCTCTGCCCGCTCCCGCAGGTCCTGGCCGGTGCCGAAGGCGCGGCCGGTGCCGGTCAGGATCGCGACCCAGGCGCCGTCATCATGCGCGAACTCCCAGTACGTCTCATGCAGTACCTTCCGCAGCTCGCCATTGAAGGCATTCAGGCGATCGGGACGGTTGAGGGTGATCACCCAGATCCGTCCGTTCTCCTCCTTGTCGAGGATGAGCACACCATCCTTGGTTCGTACCATTGCGTTAAACTCCTGTGAAGTCTCTGAGCGTCGAGCCGGGCGGATGCACCCGACCGAGCGGTGCCGTTAGATCGGGTGCATGGCCGCCGGGCCGCGCGCTGGTCGAAAGCAACCAGCGCGCAGCGCATCGATCAACTCACCCTCAGTCCGGATCGGTTCCTCGAAGAGCGTGACGGCGCGGCCCACGTCCTCCGCATAGTGCGCGTCGCTGCCACCAACCCCATGCAACCCCAGCTGCACGGCGACACAGGCGGCCAGGTCGTTCTCCTTGTCGGTCGAGGCGCCGTTCAGCACTTCGACCGCATCGACGAACTCGAAGACCGGGTGTCGCGCGGCGGCCTCGACCGAGACGTCGCTCTGCTTGTGCGCCTTCCACAGCGCGGCGATCGGGTCGTAGGCATGCCGGAACGGATGCGCCGCGATCATGTAACCGCCACGGTCGTTGACGTATCGCCGCAGTTCGGCGGCGCTCCGGAGTTCGGGCCGGTAGGTGTCGATGCCAAGCACGAGAATATGACCGAGCTCCGTGTTCCACTCCATGCCGCGAAAAGCGAGCAGGTCGTGGCCGGCGACAAACTCACCGGCTTCGAACTCATTCCAGACGCGGAAGTGCTCGGTGATCTGGACCCCATGGAGACCGAGGGTGACCGCCCGTTCACGGAGGACGGGCGGCCGGAGGTTGCTGTCGGCTGAACCGGCAGTCGTGTGAATGTGCATATCGATGGCATTTGGCTTGTCGGTGCCGTTGGGCAGCCTCCTGCAACTTCATGGTTGTGACACCTGGGTGCGCGGGCATCCTGCCCGCCGTTGCTTCGAACGACCATGCGGGCTGTATGCCCGCGCTCCCAGGGGATGGCAATGTCTCGACCTAGCCGCGGTCGATCCACACGTGCTCGTACTTCAGTTCGGCGTATTGCTTCTCCGGACCCCAGTTCTTCACCCACGGCTGAGTGACGTTGATCAGCACGCCGGTGTTGCGGTGGATGTACCACTGCTCTTCAGCGGCCAGCCGTTCGATATCGTGGATCACGTTCCAACGCTCTTCCACGTTGAGCGTCCGGCGTTGCTTCAGCAGGAGATCGGTCGCACGCTGATCGTTGACTCGCGCCTGGTTGGTAATACCCTCCGGATGCAGCCAGAACCAGAGGTACGGCTCCGGGTCCGTGTAGACCCGCCCCGGTCCCCAGAGGATCCCCTCGAAGTTGAACGGCGGCCGGTAGATGCTGCTGATCCACTGGCTATACTCGACCGATTGCGGCGACTGTAGCTTGACGCCGATCTGCGCCCAGTCACCGATCACGCGTTCGAGCGCGCTCCGGTAGACGTCGCCGTATTGCGGGGTATAAACGATCGGCGTCTCAAAGCCGTCCGGGTATCCCGCCGCTTCGAGCAGCTTCTTCGCCTCACCCGGATTGTGCTCCCAGTACTTCGACGCCTCGCCCAACTCGCTCACCTTGAGCGCCCGATCGACGTTCCCCGGCGGCAGAATCTGATCCATCTCGCCTCGGCCGCAGAAGAGTGCGGCCCGCTCGGCCATGCGGTTATAGCCCATCGCCAATGCCTGCCGCACCCGCTTGTCGCTGAACGGCGGCTTCGATGTGTTCAGCGAGATATAGCCGCCGGTGCCCAGTTCCTCGAACTGGACCGTATCCGACTTGGCGCGCTGCACCTGCTCGGCATCGTCGCAGGTCAGCGCCGTGGCGTCGATCTCCTCCGCCTGAAACGCTGCCGCGTTCGACGATTCATCCGGGATCACCTGAAGCACCAACTCGTCGAGGTAGGGTATTCCCTGGCGAAAGTAGGTCGGGTTGCGCTTGTAGACCGCGCGGTCGCCGGCCAGATAGCTGTCGCGGATGAACGGGCCAGTGCCGACCGCTTCCGTCTTGATCTTGTCACCTTCAAGGAGTTCCATCGGAAAGATGCGGGCACCGTAGTGCCCGCCGATTGCCGTATTGAGCAGCGGCGCAAATGGCTCCTTTGTGACCACCCGGATCGTGTGGGCATCGGGCGTTTCGATCCGCTCCACCGGCGCCCAATCCGCCTTGAACGCCGAGTTCTTGTCCGTGCGATACGCCTCCATCGACTGCTTGATCTCTTCGACGGTCAGCGGCCGGCCGTTGGTCGGCGGGACATTGTGCCAGGTGACTCCGTCGCGGATCGTGAAGACGGTAGACAGCTCGTCCGGTTGCTCGTACTTGCTGGCCAGATCCTCTTCGAGTTGTGTGCTCGAAGCGGCTGTATCTGGATACCCCTGATGCATGCGCAGCAGCTTGCTGTAGGCGAGGCTGGCAAACGCGGCCGTGTGCGCCGACGCGGCCAGCACGCTCCAGTTCGGCGGCTCCACATACCGGCGTGACACCAGCCGGCCGCCCGGCTTCGGCTCGCCCGTCGGCGGCGTCGGCCGCGCGCCGGTGGTGCTGCTCTCTCCGCCATTGCCATTGCTGTTATCACCACATGCAGCAAGCAGCGCCGCACCGGCACCCCCCACCGCCGACGACCGCAGGAACCGGCGGCGCGCCACACGACTGCCCTGAAAGCGGTACTGTCTCATTGCTGCCTCCATCTCCTCCATATCAACGTTCTAACCGCGTCCACGGCGCAGGCGCGGGTCGAGTACATCGCGCAAGGCATCGCCGAACAGGTTGATCCCGAGGACGACCAGGGTGAGGGCGAGTCCCGGGAAGAATGCCATCCAGGGCGCCTTAACCATGTAGCGCAGCGCCGAGCCGCTGAGCATGCTGCCCCACGACGGTACGTTCAGCGGCACACCCAGACCGAGGTAGCTGAGCGACGCCTCCGAGAGGATCGCCGCGCCCAGCTGAATGCTGGCGATCACGATGATCGGCGCCATCACGTTGGGCCGGATATGGGTCCACATCACACGCAGCGGTCCGGCGCCGATCACCGTCGCCGCCTCGACGAACAGATATTCCTTGGTCGAGAGCGCGCTGCCGCGCACGATCCGCGCCGCCGTGGGAATGATCGAGATCCCGATCGCAAGGATCACGTTGCGCAGGCTCGCGCCCAGAGCGGCAGCGATCGTCAGCGCCAGCAGAATGCCGGGCAGCGCCGACAGGATATCGACGAATCGCTGGCTCACCAGGTCGACCCAGCCGCCAAAGTAACCGGACACCAGGCCGATCACCGCGCCGATGCCGGTGCCGACCAGCACCGCGAGCAGTCCAACTTCGAGCGACACCCGGGCGCCGTAGATCACGCGACTAAGCATGTCGCGGCCAAGATGGTCGGTGCCAAATGGATGCGCGAGGCTGGGGCTCATGAAGAACTCGTTCGTCGACTCGTTCGGGCCATACGGCGCGATCCATGGCGCAAAGAGTCCAACCACAACCAGGAGCAGGATGATGAACGCGCCGATCGCACCGAGCGGCTTTCGCCGTGCCAGCCGCAGCGTCTGGGCGATCATCCCGCGCCCGCGCGGCTGAGACCACGAGCCGGGCACCGTCGCATCCTGAGCGAGTACGTTCGCAGCAGGCTCTGCCATCAGGCGCTCCTTACCGATAGCGAATCCGCGGATCGAACCAGCCGTAGGCGAGATCGGTCAGCAGATTCAGCAACACCACCCAGATACCGATCAGCAGGATGATGCCCTGCGCCATCGGGTAGTCGCGCTTGCCGATGCTGTCCAGAATGAAGCGTCCCAGTCCGGGCAGATTGAAGATGTTCTCGGTGATGACGACGCCCGTGATGATCCGGCCGAACTGGCTGGAGAACAGCGTCAGCACCGGGATCATCGCGTTCTTGAGGGCGTGGCGGGAGATCACGATCCGCTCTCGCAACCCCTTCGCGCGGGCGGTGCGAATGTAGTCGTTGGTAAGCACTTCGAGCATGGTCGAGCGCATCAGCCGCACCTGCTGTGCGGCGACCGAGGAGGCGATGATCAGGCTCGGGACGATGAACTGTTCCAGATTCCGCATCGGGTCCGAGAAGATCGAGCTGTAGCCGACAGGCGGAATCCAGCCGAACCAGCGCGCGCCGAAAACCATCACCATCGTGCCGAGCCAGATATGCGGCACGGCCAGACCGATCATGCTCGTAAACCGCAAGGCGTGGTCGCCGATGCTCTCCGGCCGGCTCGCGGCATAGATGCCAACCGGCAGGGACACGATCAGGCTGATCGCCATCGCGATAATCGTCAGTTCGAGCGTCACCGGGAGTCGGTTCGCCAGCTCGTCGGTGATCTTGCGGCCGCTGAAGAGCGAGGTGCCAAGGTCGCCGCGGAGGACATCGCCGACCCAACTCGCGTACTGAACGGGGAGCGGGCGCTCCAGGCCAAGCTGCGTCCTCAGCTCGCGCAGGCGTTCCGGGTTGGCGCTGACATCCTCGCCGAGCAGCATGACGGCAGCATCGCCCGGCGCCACCCGCAGCAAGAGAAAGACGAGAATGCTAAGCCCGATGATGCCGATCAGCGCTGAGATCAGCCGGCGGGCGATATACGCCTGCATGGATGATGCCCCCTCCCCGTCAGCGAGCCGCTACGCTCCGATGGTGCCTCCCAGACACATGGTGTGGTGTGAAACGCCCAACGCACCGCGAGCGGCGTCCGGCCGAGCGATGCCGCCCAGGTGCTACTCCGGCATTGCTCCCGGCTGAACCGTGCCAGAGGTGAGGTCGCGGGCCATGATGATCCGCTGTACCTCAGACGGTCCTTCACCGATGCGGCGGATGCGAAGCTCGCGATACCAGCGTTCCAGCGGCAGATCCTTGGTGACGCCGTAGCCGCCATGGATCTGGATCGACCGATCGACGACGCGGCCCGCCGCCTCAGTGCCGTACACCTTCGCCATCGCCGCCTCAAAGCGGAACGGCTGCTCGGAGTCTGCCTTCTCCGCCGCCGCCAGGCAGAGCCAGCGGGATGTACGAGTGTCGATCTCGTTATCGACGAGCATCCACTGGATCGCCTGCCGGCTCGCCAGCGGCTCGCCGAACGTCACCCGATGCCGCGAGTGTTCCACCGCCATTCGCTGGGCGGCGATGGCGACACCGTTGCAGCTTGCGGCATAGGGGATGCGGTTGCGGCTCAGGTTCTCGTTGGCGATGGCAAAGCCACCACCCTCCTCGCCGAGGATGTTCGCGTGCGGAATGCGCATGTTGTCGAAGGACAGCTCGGTCGTATAGTGCGAGCGCAACACATGCACCAGCCGCCGCACCATGAACCCCGGCGTGTCCGTATCGACGAGGAAGCAGGTGATCCCCTGACGGCCGCGCGTCGGGTCGGTGCGGACGAAGAGCAGACCGAAGTCGGCGGTGTCGGCGCCGGAGTTGAAGATCTTCGAGCCGTTGATCACCCACTCGTCACCATCGCGCACGCCCTTGGTCTGGATCGCGCGGGCGGGATCGGAGCCGCCGCTGGGTTCGGTCAGACCGAGAAAGCTCGACTTCTCCCCGCGCAGGACGGGATAGAGGTACTTCTCCTTCTGCTCGGACGTACCCGCGTAGAGCTGTGGCGCGGCGCCGCCCCGGCCGAAGACGCCGTAGCAGGGTGAGTAGAGGCCGGCGCCATGCTGTGACTGCTGCTCAGCCATCAGGACGCGCGTCTTCAGATCGAGTGTCACGCCGCCGCCGCCGTACTCAACCGGCGCTTCCATCCGGTAGAAGCCCATCTCTTTGACGATGGTGGTGAGGCGTTCGTGATGGTGCGGCGGTAGCTCCCAGGCATCCTGATCCAGTTCTTCCCGTTCGAGCGGGATGATCTCTTCCTGGACGAAGCGCCGGATGTTGGAGCAGATCAGTTCCTGCTCGTCGGTGACTTGAAGGTCCATCTGTTTCCCCTTGCCTCGGCTTTTTCTATGCGGTCCGGCGCGCTGGTTCAATTAGTTGACCGGCACAGTGCCGGAGGTAAGGTCGCGGGCCATGATGATGCGCTGGACTTCGGACGGCCCCTCGCCGATGCGGCGGATGCGAAGCTCGCGATACCAGCGCTCCAGCGGCAGATCTTTGGTGACGCCGTAGCCGCCGTGTACCTGAATCGCGCGGTCGACGACACGACCGGCGGCCTCCGTGCCGTAGACCTTGGCCATCGCTGCCTCGAACCGATATGGCTGCTCGCGCACGGCCTTGTCCGCCGCCGCCAGACAGAGCCAGCGGGAGGTGCGGATATCGATCTCGTTGTCGACCAACATCCACTGGATCGCCTGGCGGCTGGCGAGCGGTTCGCCGAACGTCACCCGATGGCGCGAGTGCTCTACCGCCATCCGGTGCGCCGCGACGGCGACGCCGATACCGGCCGCGGCGTAGGGAATCCGCTGACGGCTGAGGTATTCGTTGGCGATGGCGAAGCCGCCACCTTCTTCACCGAGGATGTTGGCGTGGGGAATGCGCATGTCGTCGAAAGACAGCTCGGTCGTGTAGTGCGCTCGGAGCACAAGGACGTGTCGCCGGAGGACGAAGCCGGGCGTATCCGTATCGACGAGGAAGCAGGTGATCCCCTGACGGCCGCGCGTCGGGTCGGTGCGGACGAAGAGCAGACCGAAGTCGGCGGTGTCGGCGCCGGAGTTGAAGATCTTCGAGCCGTTGATCACCCACTCGTCGCCATCGCGCACGCCCTTGGTCTGGATCGCCCGCGCCGGGTCGGAGCCACCACTCGGCTCGGTCAGACCGAGGAAACTCGTCTTCTCGCCGCGGAGGACGGGATAGAGGAAGCGCTCTTGCTGTTCCGGCGAGGCGGCGTAAAGCTGACCGGGGGGGCCATGGCCGAAGACATCGTAGGCGGGCGCGTAGAGTCCGGCCCGGTGCTGCGACATCTCCTCGGTCAAAAGGACGCGGGTGCGCAGGTCCACCCCCGGGCCGCCGAACTCCTCCGGCACATCCATCTGGTAGAGGCCCATATCCTTGACCATCGCCACAAGGCGATCGTGGTCCGCCTTCGGCAGCTCGTAGGCGTCGGGGTCAAGGTCCGGTTCAAGCGGTACGATCTCCTCTCGGATGAATCGCCGCACGGCCGCGACCAGCATCCGCTGCTCTTCGGATAACTTGAGGTCCATCGCGCTTCCTCCACACCGCCGCCGCGGCAGCCCCGTTTCGTATGCACGATCGGGCGGGTATCAACCTGGTTGTGTCGCGGGAGCGTCCCAGGACTTCCAATGGAAACGGGGAAGCTTGGGGATGTGTTCGTCGCTCGCTTCGTTGCCGTCGGGTAGGCACTCGTAGTCCTCGCGGAAGCGGCCGAGCAGGTCGACCCAGCGGCTGAGGTACATCGAGTTCACTTCGTAGCGAAATTGAGCGACGCGTCCGCGGATCGCCGGGTTGAGCTCGCCCTCGGAGAAGTGGTCGGCGATCTTGCCGCGCAGGCCGTAGGTCGCTCGCGAGCCGGCATAGCCGATATAGATGACGTTACCGTCCGCATCCGCCAGCTCGTAGACACCATAGCTACCTGAAAGAGACTTCCATTGGGCGGGATCATAGCTTTCCCACGGCTTTTTCAGCGGCATGGCTCGGTTCCCTCTCGGAGTATGGTTGACGAGTGAAGACGGCGCTTCTTCGTCATCCTGAGCGAAGTGAAGGATCTCGCAGATGATCGTTGGCAGTGTGGCTGCACATGAGAACCGTCGTACTCATATCAACCTCCGAGATCCTTCGCTTCGCTCAGGATGACATGGCGTGTGATGGCTTTGGCTCTCCAACACATTCTCAGGCGGGCTTGAACTTGGGCAGCGTGAACTCGTCGGTGACATCCTCATAGGTGATCGTCAGCGGCATACCGACGCGGATGTCACCGTTCGGGATACCGACGATGTTCGACACGAGGCGTGGTCCTTCATCAAGCTCGACGACGGCAACGTTATACGGAAGGTCATCGGCAAAGGACGGGTCGTATCGCTGATGGACAATGATGTAGCTGTAGAGCGTCGCGTTGCCGCTGACCGCCTGCCACTCGAACTCAGGGGAGAGGCACCGCGGGCAGAAGTCCGCCACTGGATAGCGGAAGCGGCCGCAGTTGCCGCAGCGCTGCATCTCCAGTGCATGGCGCTTCGCCGAATCCCAGAAGGGCGCGTTCTCTTCGGTGCGCACGGGCAGCGGTTTCGCGTATTCGGTCGAGGTCGTCATGTGTCACTTCCTCAGGATCATCGTGGCATGTGTGGTCAGGATGCCGCCCTGGTTGCTGACGACGGCGAGTTCAGCGTCCTGCACCTGCCGCTCGGCCGCCTCACCCCGAAGCTGACGGACGGCCTCGAGGACGTGCTGCATCCCCGGCATCCCCGTCTCTGCCAGCAGGCCGCCGGATGAGTTCAGTGGCAGTTCACCGTCCAGACTGATGCGACCGCCCTGAATCCAGTCGGCGCCTTCACCCTTCTTGCAGAAGCCGTAATCCTCCAGCGTGAGGATCGGCACGATGCTGAAGCAGTCATAGAGGTGGGCCGTGTCGATGTCGGCGGGGGCAACGCCAGCCATCTCGAAGGCGATCGGTCCAGCAACGGCGGCGCCGGTCGTCGTCCACTCCTGTCGATGAGGCAGATCCCAGGAAGGATGTCCCTGACCGAAGCCCATCACGTAGACCGGCGGCTTCTTCAGCGAGCGGGCGCGCTCGGCCGTGGTGACGATTACGGCGGCGGCGCCGTCGGAGACGGGGCAGCAGTCATAGAGATGGAACGGCTCGGCGACGTAGCGGTTGGCCTTGTATTCGTCCAGCGTGATCGCCTGGTGGAACTGCGCGTTTGGGTTGAGACAGGCGTTGTTGCGGAAGGTGATCGGGATCGTTGAAAGCTGTTCCTCGGTGAGGCCGAACTCGTGCTTGTAGCGCTGGGCGACCATCGCATAGCCGGAGGGGGCGCCGAAGAAGCCGAAGGCGGCATTCTCGCCGCGCGGCCGCGCGTAGGTCGAGCGATTGCCACTGAGTGGGTTGTCACCGTAGCTGACGACGGCGGCGTTGCACAGCCCCTGCTCGATGCACATCATCGCGTAGGTGATCAGGCCGATGTTGCTGGCGCCGGCCTGGTCGATCGTCGCCGTCACCTTGGGCACGATGCCGATCGCCTGGGAGACGGTCGCGCTGAACAGTCCCTGGAACCCCGACGTCGGGTACTTCGTCAGGACGGCGTCGATCTCGGCCTTGTCGATGCCGCAGTCTTCGATCGCATTCCGGATCGCCTCGACGGTGAGGCTGACCGCGGAGCGGCCGGGGAGTTTGCCGTAGCCGGTGTTGCCGACGCCGACGATGCAGTATCTGTCCTTCAGCGATGCCATCCCCGCCTCCTACGTGATCTTGTGTCCGTCGCTGCTTGACGGGCGTCACACTAGACCACTTCCCACCGGGTGTCAAGGACCGCCGTCGAACTGTTGTCGCCTGGCAGAACGGGCCGGTTCATAGCACAAACGAATCTAAAATCGACAGGTGTGCGATAGACTCAGCGCACGATCCGCCATGGGCTTCCATCTGCATGGGTACCGTGATTCGCTTGACAGTCGTCAATCGAACGGCCATGATCCAGTCGCAACAAGCCGGCAGTACGGGTACGATGCTGCCCAGCGATCAGCTGCCGGCCACCGCCGGAATGCAGGGGTGCCATGCCGCACAGAGCGGGAACCAAGGCGAACGCTTCAGGCTCGGCGCCGGCGCCACCGGCCGACGTCGAGGCGCGGCTGCTGGCCGCCGCCCTCCAGCTGTTTGGCCAGAAGGGCTATGACAGCGTGTCGGTGCGCGAGGTGGCGCGGGCGGCGGGCGTGACCACGCCGAACGTCTACTACTACTTCGGCAGCAAGCGCGGCCTCTATCTGCGGCTGCTGCATGACCTGCTCGACCGGCGCAGCACGGCGGTGAGCGTGGCACTGCGGGAGAAGGGCGACCCGATCACGCGCCTGCGTCAGATGCTCGAAGCGTATATCTGGTTCGACCGCGACGCGCCGGTCGAGCGCGAGGCACAGCTTTTCCTGTTGCGCGAGATCTACGGGCTCGGCAGCGATATGTTCTCGGAGCTTGTCACCGAGCACGATGCTTCGAACCGGCGGGCGCTGCGCCAGGTGATCGAAGAAGGCATCCGTCTCGGCGTTTTCCGGCCGGTGCGGGTCGAGCACACGGTGATCGCGATCTTCGGGGTGATGCTGACCTTCATCCGTCGCGCGGCGCTCGGCGCGCGGGTGCGCCCGTCCGATGCGGTCACGCAGGTGATGGACGTGATGATCGAAGGTCTGCGGAACCGGGCTCCGGCAGCGGAGAAGCCCCCGCCGAAACCCGCGGCTCGTCGCAACGGGACGGTAAAGAGCGGGACGGCCCGGCGTCCAAGTAGTCCAGATGGAGCGACGGAGCAGCGATGAAATCACAGCACTGGCTGGCCCGGCCGAAGAACCTGAGCGACGACGGCATCCACAGCGACGAGACGGCCCGCGGTCTGGGCTTCGCCGGCGGCTTCGTCCCCGGCGTGACGCTCTACGCGCACGTCGCCGCGGCACTGTTGAATCAGGGCATCGACTGGCTGCGCACGGGCAGCGTCGCGTATCGGTTTCGCCGGCCCGTCTACGACGGCGAAGAGGTGCAGTTCACGATCGACGCGGAGCAGCCGGCGTTCACGATCGCATCGCCGGACGGCAGCGACGCCCGTTCGTTGGGGCAACTCGAGGTCAACGAACCGCCGCCGGAGGTCGCACCGGCCGCGCCGGTAACACCAGTCCGGGCGCCGCTGGGTGCGCAGGATCAGATCGGCGTGCCGCTCCAGATCACGGCGGCGATCCCTCCGGAACGCGCTGCCGCCGCAATCGCAGCGTCGGGTGACTACGACTGGCAGGAGAACGGACGGACGTTGCTACCGGCCGGCCTCTGGCTCAACCCGATCAACCTGCTCCGCACCTACTATGACTCGGCGGTGACGATCCACTACGCGGGCCGCGTCTGGCACCACTCGCCCGTCTATCTGGGCGAAACCGTGATCAAGCGCGGCCACATCACCGGATTCGAAGAGCGCAAGGGCAACCAGATCGTCTCCTTTGTCGTCGCGATCGAAACGGACGGCGGACGGCCGGTCGCCACGGTCGAGCACCAGAGCGTTTACCAATTGGCCCGAGCGCGGGGAGCGGGCTGATGAGCGCACGGCTGCTGCACGACCAGGTCGCAATCATCACCGGCGCCAGCCGCGGTATCGGCCGCAACATCGCCGTCGAGCTCGCCACCGAGGGCTGTCACGTCGTGATCGCCGCCCGCAGCGAAGCAGAGACTGACCCCCGGCTGCCGGGGACGATCTACTCCGTCGCCGAGGAGTGCCGTACCTTCGGCGTGCAGGCGCTCGCGGTTCCGACCGATGTAACGAGCGATGCATCGCTGGAGGCGCTGGTCAGCCAGAGTATCGAGGCGTTCGGCCGGATCGACATCCTCGTCAACAACGCCGGACTCAACTTCCCCGGAACCTTCCTCGAACTCTCGATCAAGCGGTGGGATCTGCTCTGGCGGCTGAACGTCCGGGGAACACTCGTCGCGACGAAGCTCGTGCTGCCGCTGCTGCTGGAGCGCGGTCGCGGCACGATCATCAACATCTCGTCGCGGGCCGCCGACCGCGAAGGCGTCAATTCCAGCGCATATGCCGTGACCAAGCAGGCGGTGCGGAAGATGGCGGAGGCGGTCGCCGCCGAGTACGGCGGTCAGGGCATCCGCTCGTATTCACTGTCACCGGCGCGGGTGGTGTCGACACCGGGGCATCGCTATGTGCGCGGCACAAACGCCGTCGCGCACGACCTGGCCGAGCCGGACCATGTGCTCGGCCGGGCGGCGGTGTGGCTCGCGTCCAGCTCGGAAGCGTTGGGATTCAACGGTCAGCATTTCTACAGCATCCCGCTGGTAGCGGAGTACATGCGCGAAGACACGACCTGGGACGGGCTGCGCAAGCTGCGGGAGCCGGTGTCAGAGGCGTAGGGAGGGAACGATGGCGGGACGGGCGCTCGCGGGACTGAAGGTGGTTGATGTCTCGGACGGGATCGGCGGCGGCTACTGCACCAAGTTGCTGGCAGGGCTTGGCGCCGATGTGCTGAAGGTAGAACCACCGGGAACGGGCGACGAAACCCGCGCCGCTGGTCCCTTCCCCGGCGATCTCCCTGATGCCGAGAAGAGCGGCCTCTTCCTCCATCTCGCCACCGGCAAGCGCAGCGTCACGTTGAACCTGACAACCGACGGCGGACGCGCGATCCTGAAGCGGCTGGTGGCTGATGCCGATGTCCTCGTCGAGAGCTTTCCTCCGGGCACGCTCGAAGGATGGGATCTGGACTACGATCAGCTCGCCGCGATCAATCCGCGCCTCGTGCTCACGTCGATCACGCCGTTCGGCCAGGATGGACCGTACCGCGACTATGCGCCGTCGGAACTGGCGTCGTGGGCGCTCTCCGGCTACATGGTGCTGACCGGCTTTCCCGACCGCGAGCCGCTGAAGGCCTACGGCGAGCAATCGCAGTACCAGGCGGGGGTGCAGGCCGCGCTCGGCACGATGGCGGCGGTGCTCGCCCGCGACAGCACCGGCCGCGGCCAGCACGTCGATGTCTCCTCAACCGAGGCGCTCACCTTCGTGCTCGGCGGCGCGCCGCAGACCTACCATTACCGTCGCCAGAACGTGAAGCGGGTGGGCGCCCGCCTGCTGGCGTTGCCGCCACACTATTTCTATCCCTCGACGCTGCGCCCCTGTCAGGACGGCTGGGTCCATGTCCACACGAACACCCGCCACCCCGATCTGCTCGCGGTGCTGATGGAGGAGCCGCGCCTCGCCGACCCGGAGGTGCTGGAGACACCCGCCGGCCACGCCGACGAGATCGACGAGTTGATGGACCGCTGGCTGGCGAACCACCCGAAGCAGGAGGTCGTCAGGCTGTCACAGGAATTGCGGGTACCGAACACCGCCGTGCAGACACCGGCCGAGGTGCTTGAGGACGAACACCTGCGCGAGCGCGGCTTCTTCGCCGAGGTCGAGCACCTGGCCGCCGGGCCGATCGTCCAGCCGGGACCACCGTTCCGGATGGAGCAGACGCCCTGGCAGACTGATCCGGCGCCGCTGCTCGGCGAGCATAACCGCCGTGTTTATGTCGATGAACTGGGGTACAGCCCGGACGATCTGGCGCGGCTCCGCGACCAGGAGGTGATCTAGTGACGCCCGGTTCCACGATGCGGCCGCTCGATGGGGTGCGCGTCCTCGATTTCACGGTGGCTGTGGCGGGGCCGATCTGCGGCTTCCTCCTGTCGGACCTCGGCGCCGAGGTGATCAAGGTCGAGGAAACCGGCGCGCGGGCGACTGCGCCCGGCGATATGCCCCGCCGTGACGGCGCCCCAGACCGTCCCTACAACCGGCTGAGCAACTTCAACGAACTCAACCGCGGCAAGCTGAGCGTGCCGATCGATGTGGCACGACCAGAGGGCCGCGAGCTGTTCCTACGGATCGCGGAGCGGTGCGACATCGTCGTCGAGAACTTCTCGCCGCGGGTGGTGGGCAACCTCGGCGTGGACTACACCGCCGTTCGGGCACGCAACCCCGGCATCATCTACATCTCGATGCCCGCCTTCGGCAAGACCGGCCCGTATGCCGACATGCGTTCCTACGGACCAGGGATCGACGCGATGAGCGGGCTGTCGCACCTCACCGGCTATGTCGATGGCCAGCCGCTGAAGCCGGGCAGCTTCTACTGCGACCAGAACGCCGGGTTGCACGCCGCCTTCGCCGCGCTCTCCGCGCTCTATCATCGGCGGCGCACGGGCGAGGGCCAGTATATCGAGATCCCGATGCTCGAAGGCGAGATCCAGGTGATCGCGGACGCGCTGATGGACGCGGCGATGAACGGCCGCGAGCAGACCCGAATCGGCAACCGCCATCCGAGCATCGCCCCGCACGGTGTCTATCCCTGTGCCGGCGAGGACCAATGGGTGACGATCGTCGCCGCCGACGACGGCCAGTGGCGGGCACTCTGCCGGACGATCGGCCGGGAGGATCTAGTCACCGACCCGCGGTTCGCCGTACCGCTCGATCGCCATCGCCATCAGGACGCGCTCGATCAGATCATCGCCGGCTGGACATCAACCCACCAAAAGGACAACGTACAGCAGATGCTGCAAGATGCCGGTGTCTCGGCGGCGGCGGTGCTCGAAGTGCCCGAGTTGTTTGACGACCCGCACCTCGCCGCGCGGGGTCAGTTCGAGTGGGTCGACCACCCGGACTCTACCCCGTTTCCGCACACGCGCGCGGCCTTCCAGCTCTCGGACACGCCGATCCCGGTGACGCGCACCGGTCCCGTCTTCGGTGGTGGGGTCAGCCAAGTCCTGGGGGATCTGCTGGAGATACCAAATGACGAGCTTGACCGGGTGATCGGCGCGGGCATCGTCGCGGACGATCGGTCGCGGATGATATCGGTTCCTGGGGACTAACACACTCCAACACGATCGGCAGCAGGAAGGGAACGCAATGGCACTGCTCTTCGAGACACGGGATCACGTCGCCTACATCACCTTCAACCGTCCGGATGCGATGAACGCGATGGACGCCGCAACCTATCGCGAGCTTTCCGAGGCGTGGATCGAGGTCCGCGACAACCCGGAGATCTGGGTGTCGATCATCACCGGCCAGGGGCGGGCCTTCACTGCCGGCGCCGACCTCAAGAGCCGGATCGGCGCCAAGGCGGAGGCGTGGGAGTTCTGGCAGACGCAGAGCGAGCAGCTGCTGAACCGCGGACTTGAAGTATGGAAACCGGTGATCGCGGCGATCAACGGGTATTGCCTCGCCGGCGGGATGACGCTGCTCTTTGGCACCGATATCCGCATCGCCGCCGACACCGCCGTCTTTGGGATCTCCGAGGTGAAGCGCGGCATCCTCCCCGGCAACGGCGGCACCCAGCGGGCGGTGCGGCAGATGCCCTATCCGATCGCGATGGAGATGATCCTGATCGGCGACAATATCGACGCCAACGAAGCGTACCGGATTGGGCTCGTCAACAAGGTGGTGCCACTGGCGCAGCTGATGGAGACGGCGGAGGCATACGCGCGGCGCATCTGCGAGAACCCACCGCTGGCGGTGCGCGCGATCAAGGAACTGGCGGTGCGCAGCCAGTACATGCACATCCAGGATGGACTGCGCCTGGAAGCGGCGATCGGCCGCGCGCTCGGCACGACCGAGGACGCCGCCGAGGGACGCCTTGCCTTTGCCGAGAAACGCAAGGCCGTCTTCCAGGGTCGGTAACCGACGCGGAACGATCGGGTTGGGAGAGCAGCCGTGCAAGAGAAGATCGTTGCGACACCAGCGGACGCCGTGGCCGGAATCCCCGACGGTGCCACCATCCTCGTGGCCGGATTCGGGCCGGGTACACCGTGGAACCTGCTGCGGGCGCTCTATGAGCAGGGCGCGAAAGACCTGACACTCGTCTGCAACAGCGGCTCGGGCGGTTCGGCGGCGATGGGGCGGGATGACCTCGTCACCCACAACACCCTGATCGAGTCGGGGCGGGTGCGGAAGGTGATCGCGTCGTTCACGGCGTCGCCGCACCCGTCGCGCAAGGTGGCGGTGGAGACGCTGCACGAAGCGGGCATGATCGAGGCGGAACTGGTGCCGCAGGGGACGCTGGCCGAGCGGATCCGTGCGGGCGGCGCCGGTATCCCCGCCTTCTACACACCGACTGGTGTCGGTACGGAGATGGCGGAAGGCAAGGAGCATCGGACCTTCGGCGGCCGGGAGTATCTGTTAGAGGAGGCGATCGTCGGCGACTACGCCTTCCTGCGGGCGTGGAAGGCGGACACTTTCGGCAACCTCATCTTTCGGCGGGCGCAGCGCAACTACAACCCGATCATGGCGACCGCCGCGCGGACGACGATCGTCGAGGTCGAAGAGCCGATCGTCGCCGAGGGCGAGCTCGATCCCGATCAGATCCATACGTCCGGCATCTACGTTCACCGGCTGCTAGTGATCCCGCCCGCGCCGGAGGGCATCCTCCACATCCTACCCGGCATCACGATCGCCGATACCCGGACCGCGACGCGTTGAGAATGGCTGAATGCTGGACGGTTCATCGCACAACGGCTTCCTGGGAGCGCGGGCATCTCGCCCGCCAGATTGCTCAGACGCCGTTGCGGGCAAGATGCCCGCGCTCCCAGCAGGGATTGAGGTAGAGCACGATGGTTGATGAAGCGAACAGGGCAGGGGAGAGGCCGCGGTTGAGTCGCGACCTGATGGCCGCGCGGGTCGCGTCCGAGTTTCAGGACGGCTGGATCGTCAACCTCGGCATCGGTATGCCGACGCTCTGCTCGGACTTCGTGCCGGCGGACCGCCGCGTCATCTTCCACTCGGAGAACGGCGTCGTCGGCTACGGGCGCAACGTCTCCGGCGATGAGGTCGATCCGCACCTCGTCAACGCCGGCGTCCAGCCGGTGCTGTTGCTGCCGTTCGCGTCGATCCTCCATCACGCGGACGCCTTCGCCGTTATCCGGCGGGGGATGCTCGACGTGGCCGTGCTCGGCGCCTACGAGGTCGCGGCGAACGGGGACTTCGCCAACTGGAAGACGGCCGGTCGGCTCGGCGGCGGCATCGGCGGGGCGATGGACATCGCCGCCTGCGCCCAGCGCGTGATCATCATGATGGAGCACACGACCCGCGCCGGCGAGCCGCGACTGCTGCGAGCGTGCACGCTGCCCGTGACCGCGCGCGGCGTCGTCACGATGATCGTGACCGACCTCGGCGTCTTCGAACCGCTGGGCGACGCTTACCTCCTTCGGGAGATCGCTCCGGGGTATACGCCGGACGAGGTGCAAGCCTTGACGGACGCGCCCTTGAAGCTCCCTGAAGGTGCGAGCGCGCACCTGCGCGTGTGAATCCGCCATCGTCGGCCCGGCCGGGGATCGATCGATCCCCGGCGGCGTCGCTCAATCCAGCCGCTGCCAATCGAGCCAGGTGCAGAGGGCGCGGCCCATGATCAGATCCTTGTCGGACGCCGACAACCAGGGCAACTCCTCCGTGAACATCGTGACGCACTGGCGCCAGGAGCACGGCATCCGGGTGATATCGGTTCCCCAGAACATCCGCTCCGGGCCAAAGGCATCGTAGATCCGGCGGAGGTAGCCGTGGATGTTGCGATAGGGATATGGCTTGCTGGAGTAGCTCGGCGCACCCGTGGCCTTGACCGCGACATTCGGATAGCGGGCAAGCGCCAGTAGTTCGTCCAGGTTGGCGAAGCCCGCCTCGTCCTGGGTTCGACCCACGCGGCCCAGATGATCGACGATCAGCTTCAGCCCCGGATGTCGCTCGGCAATCTGCCCGACCGTCGGCAGGAAGTCGCCGGCGAGCAGCGCAATCGGGACACCGGCGCGCTCGGCGGCGGGCCAGAGCCAGTCGATCATGCCGTCGGAGAGCCAGGTGCGCGGCTGCGGGTCGAGGAAGGTGAAGCGGAGTCCGAGCATGCCGGGCTGCTGCTTCCAGCCGTCGATCAGATCGCGGCTCTCCGGCCGGTCGAGCGGGAACTTTCCCAAGATCGCGAGCCGGTCGGGATACTGACGGACGGCCTCGTTCGCCAGCTCGGGTGCGTTTGGATCCCAGCCGGGAGGATGGAGAACAGCCGCGTCGATGCCTGCCTCATCCATCTCTCTGATCAACTCAGCCTGGGTAAAGTCAGGAACCGGTCGATGCGGTGGGCGCGTCGGCGTATGACCGCTCCAGATATGCACCTGCGCGTCAACGACCTGCATGATGGCAACTCCTCCCTGATCGGCGCATCCGTCGAGCAACGGGCCGCCGGACCCGCGGCCGCGTGTCCCATCGTCGCACGGCCAACCGCTGGATGCTGACCAGCAGCGTGCCCAACGTAACAGCTGTTCGGTCGTTGAGGAGGCTATTGAGGGAGGCACGCAACGATACGCAGAGCAGCACCAGACCCGCGCCGTGTGGCAGAATGCTCCGGACCCGCGAGACACGCTGCCACAAACCATTGGTGCACTTCCGGGCCGTCATCGCCCGTGCTGATTGGATGCTGCATGCTACGTCATCGAATCACTCACATCGCGCGCCCGTCCCATATGCTCCGCTTCCCAGTACTGCAGGAAGGCGCCTATCGGCGCTTCTGGTACGCGGCGCTGGCACACAACGTTGCCGGCTGGCTGCTCTTTGCGGCCCAGGGCTGGCTCCTGCTCAAGCTCACCGATCAACCCGCGACGGTCGCGCTCTTTCTGGCACTCCGGTTGGGCGTCAAGGGATTGCTCAGCTTGCCGGCCGGGGCGATCACCGACCGGTGGGGACCGCTGCCGGTGCTGCGCGCGGCGCGATTTGCCGATGCGCTGCCGGCGCTGCTGATCCTCGGCGCCGCCATGACCGGGCAGTTGCACGTGGCGGTGCTGATGCTCTCTGCCGTGCTGGCCGCCGCGATTCAGGCGTTCGACCAACCGGCGCATCGCTCGCTCTTGCACCGCTACGCCCCCGGCGATCTGCTCGTCGGCGGGGTGGCGCTCAGCGCGACGGCATCGACGCTGGCGACGTTGCTCGGCCCAGTGCTGCTGGTGCTGGTCGCCTCGACCGCCGGTGTGCTCTGGGCGCTGCCACTCCACCTCCTGCTCAGCGTGATCTCCGGCGTCATCCTGCTCGGCAACCGAGATCCGAGCCGGCCGGCGGCCGCCCGCACCGCCCGCGGGACCGGCGGCGCCTGGGTGGCAATTCGACTGCTCGCGTCCGCACCGACGCTGCTCGTCTTGACCGTACTCGCCGGTTCACCGGGATTGCTCGACCGGCTGCTGGCGCTGACGACGCCGAGCTATGCCGCCGACCGGAGCGCCGGGGCAGCGGGACTGACGCTGTTCTTCCTAGCGCCGGCGGCGGGGGCGCTGCTCGGCAGCGCGCTGCTGGCCACGCTCGGCGGTGTCGTCCAGCGGCTGCTGCCGGTGGCACTCAGCAGCGGCTCGGCGGCGCTGCTGAGCGTGGCGCTGCTGACCACCTCGCCGTTCTTTCTTGTCACGGTCGGGCTCTTCTTGCTGCTCGGCGCGGCGAAGGCGGCGTTCAGCATCGCGATGATGGCCGCCCTCCAGCGGCGTGTCCCCGACCACGCCCGCGGTCGGCTCCTCGCCCTGTGAACCAGCCATGGGATTCACTACCACGGCGCCAAGACACGAGAAAGAACAATAAAGCTGGCGCCGCGGTAGTGAATCATCTCCCTATTCCTTGAGGTAGACCTCGGTGAGGAAGGCGTCGAGGGCGGCGGCAAAGTCGCCGGGATTGTCGCTGTGGACGTTATGCGTCGCGCGGGGGATGACGACGAGACGGGCATCGGGCATCGCGGCGACGGTCCGCCGCGCGACCTCATCGGACAGGATCTTGCTGTTCTCGCCGCGGAAGAGCATCGCCGGCGCGCGGATCGCCTTGACGTCGTTCCAGAGTTCCTCCGCGTTGCGGGCGCGGGCGGCAGCCTGTTCGTCGGCGCTCAGGTCTGATTGAGGACGGCGGCGGTGGTCCTGCTTCCAGGTCCAGCCGTTGTCCGTCGGCTTGAGGCTGTGGGTGAGGCTGTAGCGCAGGTGCGCCGGCGGACGGTGGGGCATGAACTTGATCGCGCGGTCGAGGAAGTCGTCGAATTGCGCCAGCGTCTCCGTCGCCGTGCGAAACTGTTCCATCTCGATCTGGCCCTCGCGCATCGTCTCCGGCGCGACATCGACGATCCCGACGACCGCCAGCCGTTCGGGATAGCGGGCGGCGTAGCGGATCGTGTTCATGCCGCCCATCGACATGCCGACGAGCGCGAGCCGGTCGTAGCCCAGGTGTTCGATGAACTGGCGCGTGTCCTCCAGCATCAGCGCGGCGTTGTCGCGGTCGAGCTGGTCCTCCAGCGTCCACTCGGTGTCGCCGTGCCCGCGCTGGTCCAGCGCGATCAAGTGGTAGCGATCGCGCAGCAACAGGGCGGCCATATCCCAGGTGTGGGCGGTGAGCGAGCCGCCGTGGAGCAGAACAACCGGCGGTAGGTGCGGATTGCCCCAGTCGAGATAGTGAAAGCGGATGCCGTTCAGATCGACCCAGCGGTCCTCCGGCTGGACGATGGCGGCGGGCGTGATGCCGGCGGCCGCTGCCGCTGCCGCCATCAGTTCGGTGTAGTCTGGTGCCTGTGCGGTCATGCGGATATCCCCCTGGCAGATCGAAATCGGTGTGCGCCTGCTGTGCGACGCACACGCTGAGCCGAGATATGAGAAAGGATGGACGATATGCGGCTGGCGGGGAAGGTAGCGCTCATCAGCGGCGGTGCCTCGGGCATGGGCGCCGAGGAGGCACGCCTCTTCGCCCGCGAGGGGGCGAAGGTGGTGATTGCCGACGTGTTGGATGACGCCGGCCGGCTGGTTGTGGCGGAGATCGAGGCGCCCGGAGGCGAGGCGCTGTTCGTCCACACCGATGTGACGCGCGAAGCGGACTGGCAGCGGGTGGTGGAAACGGCCGTCCAGCGATACGGTCGGCTCGACATCCTCGTGAACAACGCCGGCCTGAGCAGCACGTCGGAGGCCGACCCACTCGACAGCGACGGTTGGCACCGGATCATGGACGTGAACGCAACCGGCGTCTTTCTCGGCACGAAGCACGCGGTCAGGGCGATGCTGGAGTCAGGCGGCGGGTCGATCGTCAATATCTCGTCGATCATGGGATTTGTCGGTGGGGAGGGCGGACACCCGGCGTATCACGCCTCGAAGGGAGCGGTGCGGATCTTCACCAAGGCGGTGGCGGTCCGCTACGGACCACGCGGCATCCGCGTCAACTCGGTCCACCCCGGCTTTCTGCCGCCGATGCGCTCGTCGCGACCGCGCAACGCCGCCGCGATGCAGGAGGTAATCGAACAAACACCACTGCGGCGGACAGGCAACCCGCTCGAAGTCGCCTACGGGGCGCTCTTCCTCGCCTCGGACGAGGCGTCGTTCATCACCGGCACCGAGCTGGTGATCGACGGCGGCTACATTGCCCGCTGAGGAGTGCACGCCACCAAGACACCAAGTTCAGATGTGCCTTGGTTCTACATGTCCGCGGGTCAGGTGGCGGTGGCGATCGGTCGGGCGTAGCTGACGGTGAGCATCTCCCAATTGTGGCCGTCGGCGTCGGACCAGTAGAGATTCTTGCCACCGTTGCGCGTGTTGATCTGATTGTCGATGGGGCCGGTGGGCGTGCTCCGGTAGCTGATGCCGCGGGCCTTCAGGCGGGCGAAGATCGCCTCGAACTCGGCATCGTCGACGTGGAAGCAATAGTGATGGCTGTCGAACTGATCGCCGTCGGCGAAATCGAGCGTGAGGGTATCGTTCACATGGACCGGTGCGAAGTGGCCGCCCCGCTCCCAGGGGACGCCGAGCAATTCGCCGAGAAACTGGGCGCCGGCGTTCTTGTCGCGCGACGGGACGATCAGGTGGTCGAGCAGGATCGGCATGTTGCACCTCCTGGTCACTCTGTAGCCACCGTACGCCCGGCTCCCATGCCTGTAAAGCGTCTGCGATTTTCGTGCGCGGGCACTACCATGTGCAAGATGCATCGAAACCAATGGCATGGTGGGAGGGAGAATCGATGAACCGGCTGAGTGGCAAGGTAGCGCTGGTGACCGGGGGAGCGCGCGGGCAGGGCGCGGCCGAGGCGGCGTTGTTCGCGGCAGAGGGCGCCGACGTGGTCGTCAGTGACGTGCTCGACGACGACGGGGAGAAGGTCGCGGCTTCGTGCGGCGGTGTCTATTTGCACCATGACGTGACCAGTGAGGCGGACTGGTCGCGCGTCGTGGCGGCGGTGCTCTCCCGTCACGGGCGGCTCGACGTGCTCGTGAATAATGCAGGGGTCTATATGGCCGGGCGCATTCGGGACACGTCGCTTGACGACTACCGGCGGATCATCGAGGTGAACCAGATCGGCGTCTTCCTGGGGATGAAGGCGGTCGCGGATGCGATGATCGCGGCGGGTGCAGGGGCGATCGTCAACATCTCGTCGGTCGCGGGAATGCAGGGCGGCGGCAACTCGATCGCCTACACGGCGAGCAAGTGGGCCGTGCGCGGCATGACGAAGTCGGCGGCACGGGAGTTCGCGCGACACGGCATCCGCGTCAATTCGATCCATCCCGGTCTGATCGAGACGCCGATGCTGCACCAAGTACCCGGCATCGACGGCGGCCGGCTGGAGAACTACCTGCGCACCGTACCCCTCGGCCGGGTGGCGGAGGCCGAGGAGGTGGCGCGGCTCGCGCTGTTCCTCGCGTCCGACGAGAGCAGCTACTGCACCGGCGCCGAGTTCATCGTCGACGGCGGCATCATGGCCTAATCGCCGCTGCGTTGGCCGGGCGACCGGCTCAGCGATTCGTTTGCAGGCCCGCCATTCTGGCGAAGGCAGTCAACTCGCGGGGAATGTCCGGGCCAGCGGGCTGGTAGGCGACCTCGGTCACGCCCTGCTGGGCAAGCTGCGTCAGCCGTTCGCGCTGCGCCTCGACACTGCCGGCCAGGCCGAGGCGCAGGAGCAGTTCCGGCGTGATGAACGGGCGGTCGATGGCATTGACGGAAACCAGATGTTCCTCATGGACGGCGAGGTGTCGTGTCGATGCCGGGAGCGCCTCGATCTGTTGCAGCCACTCCCGGCCGCCGGGCAGGGCCTCAACGCCGCCGCGCTCGTAGCGGCCGTGAAAGCCGACCGCGGCAGCGTGGCCGGCGGCGGCGAGCACCCGCTCCGAGCCGGGATCCTCGCTGGGGTCGAGCACCGTGCCAAAGTGGAGCTGCGCGTACCAGGTGATGCCGGGGGCACGCGCGCGTCCGAAGATGCCATCGCCGAGATCCTGGGCGACGGCGGCACCCTTCGGTCCGTCCGCCCCGACGAGGATGGGGACGGCGATCGGGCGGGGCGGCGCGAAGCCGGCCGGGTGGAGCATCTTGATCACAGCGCCGTCCCACATCACGTCCTCACCGCGGAGAAGGGCACGCAGGGCCTCGATGTACGCGCGAACGCGGGTCCAGGGGAGAGAACGCTGTCCCAATGCGACACGGCCGGTGAAGCCGGCGCCGATCGCGACGACGACGCGGCCCGGCGCGAGATTTTCGAGCGTGGCGATCGCGGCGGCGTTGGTCATCACGTGGCGCAGGTTGGGGACGAGCACGCCGGGGCCAAGCTCGATGCGGCGGGTGCGCTGGGCGGCGAGGGCAAGCGTCATCCAGACGTCGGGATAGAGCGCCGGCGAATCGTAGCACCAGGCACGCCGGTAGCCGAGCTGTTCCGCCAAGGCGATATGGTCCGGGGTATCCGGGCTGGATGCGAAGGCGCAGGAGATATCCATGGGCAGCATTCCTCCATGTCGAACGACCATGCCCGGCGAGTATAGCCGGGTATTGTTCGAGTCACCCGGCGATGGAGGAAGACGCTACCATCACGCCGAGTCACCCGGAGTGTTCGTCGATGCAGTGATCGACTCGGTGAACACGCGCGACCGGGGAAAGCGAAGGATCCGGTCCGGGGTCACGGGTGGGATCGTGGGGTCGTCACTGGAACGACCGCGGGCCGGCGCGGGATAGAGTGCGTCTTCGTATCGGCGCACGAGCCGGATCAGGTCGGCGCGAACGCCGGCGCTATGTGCCAGGAGCCAGCGGATCTCGGCAACAACCTGACGGAGCACGATCTGGTCGTCGGTCGATTCGGAGCGGATTGCCATCGATGTTCTCCTTCGAGCTAGGAACGGCCGTTGCCGAGGACGGCAACGGTGTGGCGGCGGCGGCCGTGCATGACGATTCCGGCGGCGACGATCGCGCCAACGGACGCGACGAGGATGCCGGCACCGGCGACGCCGCCCGACAGGTGACGCCGGTGCTCGGATCCTGGTCGCGCATCTGCCTGCGCGATGGAGTGATCGCCGGCGAGCAGCCCGATCAGGACGATGTTCGCCTCGCCCTGCTGCTGTAAGCGGGTCGAGCAGCGGCCACAATCGGCGAGATGGCGGCGGGCCTCAGACTGCTCGCGCGGGTCGAGCTCGTCGTCGAGGAGTGCCACCAGCGTGCCGTCGGTACAGTGCCGCGCGCGCCATCGCCACATCTCAAGCCTCTCTTTCGTACTGGCGGCGGAAGCGGGCCTTCGCCCGTGTGATCCGCTGCCGGGCCGCGTCGTCGCTCAGGCCGAGCATCCGGCCGATCTCGTAATAGCGGAGACCGAGCGCGGCGTGGAGCAGCACGCAGGCGCGATCCTCGGCGGACAGCCGCGCCAGCGCCCGCGTCGCGGCCAGTCGATCGAGGGCAACATCAGTTGGGTCGGGCGGGCGCGGTGCGGTGGCAGTGAACAGCGAGCGGACGCGCGTCCGCACGGAGCGGCGGCGCAGCGCGTCGATCGCGTTGTTGGTGGCGACGCGGTAGAGCCAGCGCGACAAGGACGGCGGCAGGTCGGGGCGCTTGAGCGATTGATGAAGTTCAAGAAACGTCTCCTGCAACACATCGGCTGCCAGTTCCTGGTCCTGGAGGAGATTGGTGAGGTAGCGTCGCAGCCGGACCTCATAGCGCAGCACAGCTTCTTCGAACGCGTCGGCGTCACCCAACTGCGCCCGCGCGAGCACCGCGGCGTCATCAATGTCCCCGAGAGGTGCGGCGTCTCCTCTCCCCGTCACCACGAAGGCCATGAGCCCATCCCTTCACCTCTTACAGCGCATGCGGCCGGCGACATGCGACAGGTATGTCGCGACTTTTTCCTGATGTGGTCGGTTCCCGCCAGATGATCGGCGCGAACAAGGAAATGTTCCGATCCTGATACACTGCGCTCCACGCCCGCAGCACGATGGAGCAGGAGGTCATCATGCCCGCACAACGCGTGCAGGGATTTGGCTCGTCGATCATCCGGGAGATGACCCGAC
Source organism: Dehalococcoidia bacterium (assembly GCA_050184225.1). GTDB lineage: Bacteria > Chloroflexota > Dehalococcoidia > CAUJGQ01 > CAUJGQ01 > JBFXAN01. The sequence goes on from JBFXAN010000001.1 coordinate 51,443, forward strand.
TCTCGCTCACCTACGACGCCCTGAACCTCTCGCAAGGCTTCCCGGACTTTCCTGCGCCGGAGGCGGTGACGCGGGCGGCGGTCGAGGCGATCGAGACACACGTCAATCAGTACACCGTCACCTGGGGCATTCCTGCGCTGCGCGAGGCGATCGCGGAGAAGGCCCGCCGCTTCAACGGTCTCAACGCCGATCCGCTGACGGAGGTGACGGTCACCTGCGGTGCGGCGGAGGCGATGGCCTGCGCGCTGCTCAGCCTGGTCGACCCCGGCGACGAGGTGATCGTCTTCGAGCCGTTCTTCGAAACGTATGTGCCGGACCTGCTCCTCTGTCAGGGGGTGCCGGTGCATGTCCCGCTGCACGAGCCGGACTTCCGCTTCGACCCGGAGGAACTGCGCCGCGCCTTCACGCCGCGGACGCGGGCGATCATCGTCAACACGCCACACAATCCTACCGGCCGCGTCTTCGATGATGAGGAGCTACGCCAGATCGCGGAGCTATGCCAGGAGCATGATGTCGTCGCGATCACGGACGAGATCTACGAGTTCATGACCTATGACGGCCACCGCCACATCACGCTCGCCTCGCTGCCGGGGATGTGGGAACGGACAGTAACCATCTCTGGCTTCTCAAAGACGTTCTCCGTCACCGGCTGGCGGCTGGGCTACGCGGTGGCGCCGGCGGCGCTGACTGAGCCGCTGCGCAACGTCCACGACTTCCTCACCGTCTGCGCGCCGGCGCCGTTGCAGATGGCGATGCTGGCCGCGCTCGCCCTGCCGCCGAGCTATGAAGCGGACCTGCTCGCCGCCTATACCGAGCGGCGGCGGATGTTCCTCGAGATCCTGGAGCGCAACGGCTTCGACCCGGTGACACCGGAGGGCGCCTACTACACGATGGCCGGCTACAGCCGCCTGGGCAACGAGCCGCCGCGTCAGTTCGTCGAGCGGATGGCGCGCGAGGCACGGGTGGTGGCCGTCCCGGCGAGCGCCTTCTACCGCCCCGGCCACGGCGGCAACTACGTCCGCTTCGCCTTCTGCAAATCACCGGAGACGATGGCCGAGGCCGACCGCCGATTGCAGGCGCTCCGCGCGGCGGTGAGGTAGCAACAGGACGATGTTTATACTGCGGTGAGAGTCGGTACTTCGTCAGCAGAGGAAGGGCAAGCAATGGCAGGTCGAGGTCGGAAGGACATGCGCCCAACGCAGGCTGATATCGATGCGATGCTCGCGACGTTCGGCGCCTGGAAGGGTCACATCGACGCCGAGAAGTTCAAACGCGAGATCAAGGAAGCGCGGAGCGACCATAGACCACCTGTCGTTCTGCGTCCGTTCGACGAATCGCAGAACGACTAAAGGTGTTCCCCACACTCATGCCTCTGTTCGGCCCTCGTGGTGGCGGTAGGCGGCAGGGCCGAGGCTTTCGGAGACGGGGCCGATACCTTTGGCAGCGGCGTCTTCCATGCTGGTGATTTCGCCGCGTTCGAGCGCGTCGGCGCGATGGCGCAGGATGCGGGCTACCTCGGCCAGCGAGTCGATCGAGACGTTCTCGCGCGAGCCGGGGGCAGGGATCGTTTTGCCGCGGGAGACGTAGTCTTCGTACATCGCCGCACGCTCGCGCAGGTCGGTGGGGGTGATCGGGTCATCGACTTCGATCTCTCCGAGGAGGGCCTGGACATGGTTGAGGTTGACGACCATCGTGCTGCTCCCCTGGTTCATTTGGTTCGGCCTCTAGCATGGCATATCGGTGGCCTTTCGCGTCCTGCCCGATTGAGTGGTACCGATCACACCCGGGTGTGGGCAACGTTGTTGGTCGGCTTGGTCAGGAATACACTGGCTACTGAGCGTGATATGCTCACGGTTCGTAAGTTGACTGAGGAAAGGAGCCCTCCCAATGACCCAGTCTGTGCAGAGCGTCGTCACCCCGGAACGGTTCAGCAGCGGTCTCACCTATCAGCAGTTCTTGGAGCAGGCCAAGAGCAACGTGGACCGCTTCCAGATGAACTACGAGGGGACGACGATCGCCGAGGAGGATGCGGCGGCGTTGAAGGCGCTGGCGGCCAAGCCGAACGGTCCGGCGAAGATGCTGGTGCTGGGCGAAGACTGGTGCCCCGATGTCTATCGGGGCATGCCGGTGCTCGCCAGATTCGCCGAGGCGGCCGGGATCGAGTTCCGCGCCTTCCCCCGCGACGAGAACCTCGACATCATGAACGAGTTCCTCAAGGACGGCGAATACCAGTCGATCCCGACCGCCGTCTTCTATACCAAAGACCATCAGTACATCCTGCACTGGATCGAGCGGCCGGTGAAGGCAAACGACGAGATGCCGGAGATGCGGAAGCTCTACGAGGGCCGCACGCGCGAGGAGGCGGCGCCGGATGTGCTCAAGTTCCAGCAGGAAAGCCCGATCTGGGCCGGCTGGCGCGACGCCACGGTGAAAGAACTCCGCAAGCAGCTTGAGGCGAAGGTCGGTTAGTCGATGACATCGCGCGCCCGATGTCGGTCCATCACCTTCATCGGGCGCGCGATGTTCCGTTTCATCTTCTTGACTTCATATACGGTGTACGAGCTTCCAGGCCGCTGCGGTATCATGCTCCGCGGATAGTCCCCAGATCGGCGCCGAACAGTCGTCATATGGTCGCTTGCTGATGCGAGCGAGAGGACATCAAGTGGTCGACGTCAGTCGCACGGCGCCGACAGCTGCCTCGATCCGGTTCTGATATTTGGATCGGAGCAGTTGTCATTCCCACTTGAGCACTTCGACTGCGATATCTTCACGAAGGCGGCGTTCCCTGGGCCGCCCGCCCTACGGACCGATGTGCAGGCCTCGATTGGCCCCGACCAGACGCACAGGAAGTCGTGCTGGAGTATGACAACGACGACGGCCAGGGGATATTCACAAGGCATTCGCTATCTCGATGGCGGCCGGGTTCTGTTGAGGAAGTTTTGCCGATGTCATCATGGCTCTTCGCAACGTTGTTCATTGTCCTCTGTGCCCAGGCGATGGCGTGGATCGGGAGTTCGGGTCCACCGGCGGTCGAGGCGGGTGTTAGCGGCGGCCTCGTCGAGATCGGCGGCGGGCGGCGGCTGTACCTAGAATGCCGCGGACAGGGCGGTCCCACCGTCATCTTGGAAGCGGGCTATCGCTCGCCCGCCACGGTGTGGACCGACGACCTCGTCCAGCCGGAGATGCCGCGCACGATGGTCTTTGAAGGCGTTGCCCGCTTCAGCCGCGTGTGCCTGTACGAGCGTCCGGGGGTACTGGCCCTGATCGAGGATGGTCTCCACACCAGTCGCAGCGACCCCGTGCCCCAGCCTCGCACCGCCGAGAGCGTGGTCGCCGACCTGCACACGCTGTTACGGGCGGCAGCAGTGCCCGGCCCATACATGCTCGTGGGACACTCGTTGGGCGGCATGTTCGTCCGCCTCTACGCCGCCACCTACCCGGACGAGGTGGTGGGGTTGGTGGAGGTAGACGCCTGGTACGAAGGACTCAAAGACCTGCTCTCGCCGGCGGACTGGGAGGCGTACGTGCGCCTCAACTTCACCGTGCCGCTGGAACTGGCCGGGAACCCTGAATTCGCAGCGCTCGGATTCGCGTACGAGACACTCGACTTCGCCGCCGCTTCTGAGGTGATGCGTCGAACTGCCGCCGCGCGACCGTTGCCGCCGATGCCACTGGCGGTCCTCTCCCATGGTCAGCCGTTTGGCCTGTCGGAAGAGGCACTCGGGTTTTCGCCGGATGCGCTGGAGGAAGCGTGGAGCGCGGCCCAGCATGAACTGGCCGCGCTCGTGCCGGACACCGATCATGTCATCGCGACGGATGGTTCTCACTACATCCAGCTGGAGGAGCCGGAGCTTGTGATCGACGCGATTCGGGCAGTGGTGGATGCAGTGCGCGATCCCGCCTCGTGGACCGTGGCAACCAAGAAGTAGTCCACGGCGCTGACGCCAGGTGGCCAAGACGGATGAATACCGTTCAGGGACCGCATGATGCAGTCGTGAGCGGGCCGGTGATGCGCACTCCGAGCGACTCCTCAATCGGCGCCGATGGTGTACCGTCGATCACAATCGACGGGTGCCCGATGGTGACCTGGTTGACCGGTGGCTGATGCGCGGTAGTGTGGCCCTTGCTGTCCTGGCGGTCGCGATCGCATCTGCGGCGGGCAGCCGGGTGTGGCCGCCTGCCCTGGCGGCCGCGTCACCGGCATCCGAATGCGTGGTACCCGGATCGAACGGCTGCGAATCGCCACGGCTATCGCTACAGGAGGGCACGGCGGAGGAACAACTCGCGGCCAAGTATGCGCCGATTGTCTATCTGCGAGTGCAGCCCGACCCATGCGAGCCGGAGGGATTCCAGCCGATGCCGGTCGAGGTGGTCCTCGGCAACCCGCGGGTGACACTGGTTCGGCCAGGCCCGGATGGCAGAAGCGTGCAACCGGGACCGACAGCGGCAGACCTCTATCGGGCGCGGGACGATATCGCCGCGTACCTCGACCTTCCGGGCCGGCCGGGCAATCCAGGGTGTATCTACATCAGGGATTTCAAGACGTTCGGCGCGGGTACGCCCGCCGTCACCTACGCGCATATCGAGCGGGAGAAGGGCTATCTCGCGCTGCAATATTGGTTCTACTACTACTTCAACGATTGGAATAACCAGCACGAGAGCGATTGGGAGATGATTCAGCTGCTCTTCCGGGCGGACTCGGCCGCGGAGGCGCTCGAGCAAGATCCGGCTCGCGTTTCCTTCGCCCAGCACAGCGGCGGCGAGACCGCGGAGTGGAACGACAAAAAGCTGCGCCGGGAGGGAGATCACCCGATCGTCTACGTCAGCGGCGGCTCGCACGCCAGCTACTTCGAGCCAAAGGTCTATCTCGGCCTGGGCGAGGCAGGCTCGGGCCTTGGCTGCGATGATGCCTCGCGCCCCGCGCGGCGGGTGCCGTTGGAGGTGCGGCTGGTGCCCGCCGAGGTGAACGGCGAGGATGATCCGTTCGCCTGGAGCGTGTTTCAAGGACGCTGGGGAGAGCATCATCCCGGCCAGAACAACGGCCCCACGGGACCGAATACCAAACCGCGCTGGACGCAGCCGGTCACGCACTTCGACGAAAACATCCTCGACTACAACCTGACCGTGCCGCGAGGCACGACGCTCGGGCCGAACGCGGTCGATGTCTTCTGCGGCGTTGTCGGCTTCAGCGGGCGCGTGCTCGGTCTGTACTACGAGTCCCCGGTGCCGGTGGCGCTGACCGGCGCCGCGCTGGCCTTGATCGCCGGGACATTTCTCACGATCGTCACGCGCGCGACCTTCTTCGCGACGCTGACCGGCGCCACAGCGGAGACGCCGGCGGCCGGGACACGACGGCGGGAGCCGGTCGCGCAGCGGTCAGCGGTGTCGCTCTATGCCCGCCATCTCGTCGTCTTCCTCAGCATCGGCGCCGTCTTCATTCCGATCGGCGTGGTGGCCGCGCTGGTCAATGGCATTCATCTCGAGGTCGGTGATGTGGAGGTCAATCTCTCACTCTTGCTCGGCGGCCTGCCGCTGCTCCTGGCCTTCGTCGTTGTCAACGCGGCGGTCGCCGCGGTGCTGCGGGAACTCGATGCCGGCCACCGCCCCGCCGCCCTGGACGGCTACCGCGCGGTCTGGACACATCTGCGGGCGCTCCTCTGGTCACGCTTGAAGGCGCTCGGCATCGTGTCGCTGCTCCTGATCAGCGTGGTTGGCATCCCGTTCGCGGTGATCCGCATGATCCGCTGGCTGTTTGTCGAGCAGGCGATCATGATCGACGACGCCGGCTCGCAAACGGCGCTGGCGGCGAGCGCCCGCGTGGTCAAGGGACGCTGGTGGCGGACCCTTGCCTCCGCCGTCGTTCTGGGGTTTATCGGCCTCATGACCGGTCCCGTCGTCGCGATCACCATGCTGATTCTGTTCGAGCCGCCGGCGGAACTGGTGAACGTGGTCAGTTCGGCCATCTACGCGCTGATGCTGCCGCTGGTATTCATTGCCCTGACGCAGCTCTACACCAACCTCAAGGCCCGCACATCGGCCGAGTGACGACCGCACGGGTTCACCACCAAGGCTCCAAGACGCCAAGTTCTCAATAGTTCCTGGTGTCTTGGAGCCTTGGTGGTTCGCAACTTCATCTACATTTACATCCGCACGGCCGTTAGCTTGTCCGGATTCGCTACGAGGTAGATTGCCTGAACGCGGCCGTCTGCCACGTCAAACGTCATCGTCGCGACCGGGGCCGTGCCGGAGACGGCGACAAACCCCGGACCGCCGTTGACATCCATGCGAACGATGCGCAGCCCGGACGCGAGCTCCCGCTCGATCACCGCCGCCAGGAAACGGGCCACCTTGTCCGCACCCTCGATCGGCCGGGACGGAGCCGGCGCGCGGCCGCCGCCATCGGCCACGAGGGTCACGCCGGGGGCGAGCACCGACATCAATCCCGGAATGTCTCCCGTGGTGCAGGCCGTGAGGAACCGCTCGGTCACCTGCTGGTGCATCTGCTGATCGGTCGTATAGCGCGCGTGGCGGGCGTGAACATGGTCCTGCGCTCGATGGCCAAGCTGCCGCACCGTTGCCTCACCGCGGCCGAGCGTCTCGCCGATCTCGGCGTAGGTCAGCGCGAAGACTTCATGCAGGACGAACACCGCCCGCTCCAACGGCGACAGTGTTTCCAGCACGACCAGGAGCGCCATTGACACCGACTCCGCCAGTTCGACTTCTTCCGCAACATCGGGACCGGTCAGCACCGGCTCCGGTAGCCAGGAACCGACGTAGGTTTCACGGCGGGCCTTGAGGCGGCGCAGCCGGTCGATCGCCAGCCGCGTGGTCACGCGCACCAGGAACGCCCGCGGCGCCCGCACCGCCTCCCGCTCGGCGTTGGCCCAGCGCAACCAAGCATCCTGCACCACGTCCTCGGCATCGGCGGCGCGGCCGAGCATCCGATACGCGATCGCGAAGAGGAGCTCGCGATGTTCGGCGAAGGTTCGGACCGCCTCAGTCTCTTGCAAGTCAGCGCCGGCTGCAGCGCTTCCATCGATTCGTTCTTTCACCTTCATATTCTCCACCCCGCATGCATTCTTTCCTTCACCCGATCGACGCAGCGACTGCCATCCGTGTGACATGCAGATGGGTGATAGACGATGTCACGTGATCGCGGGGATGGTGCGTCTATGGAGGTGAAAGGAGACTGCACCATGCAGAACACGAACAATACTCCGCACATCGCGCAGGCGGATGCGGTCGTCATCGGTGGCGGATTGGCGGGCCTCACCGCCGCGTGCTACCTGGCGAAGTCCGGCGCGGCGGTGACGCTTTATGAGAAGGCCGCGGGACTCGGCGGCCGGGCCGCCACGCGTGAGCACGACGGATTCTATTTCAACCGTGGCATTCACGCGGTCTACACCGGCGGCGCCATGTCCGAAGTTCTCGCCGAATTGGGCATCACCTACCACTACGGAGTCCCAGAGGGAGCCGAAGTGCTTGACGGTTCCACCTTGCGGCCGCTGCCCACCGGACCGATCGGGCTGCTGCGTAGCGACCTGCTGACGTGGAAGGACAAGCTCGAACTGGTCCGCATCTTCACCAAACTCCCCCGGATCGACGCGCGGGCGCTAGCGCGCGTTTCCGTGAAGCAATGGCTGGACCGCACGATCCGCCGTCCACAGGTTCTTCGTCTCTTCCGTTCGATCGCCAGGGTGTTTGTCTACAGCGACGCGCTCGATCTCGTCAGCGCGGAAGTCTTTGTTGCCAAGCTCCAAATCACGCTCAAGCACCCGGTCCACTACGTCGATCACGGCTGGCAGTCAATCGTCGATGGACTGCGACGGGCGGCGGAGCAGGCAGGCGGGCGCATCGTCGGCGGTACCGACGTTGCTGCCATCACGGTCAACGACGGCCGCGTCGCCGCCGTCGTCCTGGATGACGGTTCGACCGTCGATACCCGGTCGGTGGTTGTCGCAACGGCGCCGCACGACGCCGCCACACTGATCGGGGCCAGCGCGTCCCCCTCCTTCCGCGCGGCGATCGACGCACTCGTACCGGCGAAGGTCGCGTGCTTGGATGTTGCCCTGCGCCGCCTGCCCGCACCGGACCATCCGATCGTGCAGGATCTGGACCGACCGCTCTTCTTCTCGGCGCAATCGCGCTTTGCCGACATCGCGCCGAAGGGCAGGGCGCTGATCCACGTCTTCAAGCAACTCGATCCGCGCCGCCCGACCGACCCGCACGACGACGAGCGCGATCTGGAGAGCCTGCTCGACGCCGCACAGCCGGGCTGGCGGGATGCGGTCGTGCGGCGCGTCTATCTACCACGGATCACCGCCGTCGGTACGCTCCCGACGGCGCGCGGCGGCGGCTTCGCCGGACGGCCGGGTGTGCAGTCTACGGGGATTGCCGGACTTTATCTGGCGGGCGACTGGGTCGGCCCCGAGGGCTTTCTGTCCGACCCCAGCTTTGCCAGCGCGCGCCGAGCAGCCAAGCTGATCACCAAGACCCGGCGGTCATCGCCCCCTTCGAGAACGCTTGCCGGCGTCGCGCGATGACCGAGCGGTGGCATGTGCCGGATGATGGCGGAGGCTGTGGCCACATGACCGTGACCTCTGCCATCGCGTGTTACAGAATCCATCGCGACGGGTCATGGACCCTGCGTCTCGTGTTCCTGGTACATCACGTCGCGCGAGCGGCGGAATGCTTCCCAACCCTGCTCGCGTAGAACGCGCAGATGCTCATTCAAGCTGTCGTCGCCGGTCGACTCGCTCACCGCCTTGATCAGCGGATCATCGCGGTAGTCGAGCGCGTCGTGGAAACCAGCCAGTTCGTACACCCGGTTGATCAGCAACTTATTCGTCTTCACCGCCCGCTGCGGCAGTGCCGCCATCTTGCGCGCGATCGCCTCTGCTTCCGTCTCCAGCTGGTCATCGGCAACGACCCGGTTGACCAGCCCAAGCCGCTGCGCCTCCCGCGCGTCGACGATCTCGCCCAGCAGCAGCAACTCCTTCGCCTGCTTCAACCCGATCAGGTAGGGGCTGATCAGCAGCGGCGGGCCAAAGCCGTGGCGGATCTGGATCTCGCCGAACTTGGCGTCTTCCGTCGCGATCGTCAGGTCGCAGATTCCGGCAAGCTCGGTACCTTGCCCGACCGCGTGCCCGCGCACGGCCGCGATCACCGGCTTCGGCATCTGCCAGATCGTCATGAAGATCTCCATGCCGCCGGGGATCGGCTCGTCGTCGGGCGGCGGCGTGGACTGAATATCGCCGCCGGCGCAGAAGGCTCGGCCCGCGCCGGTTAGGATCACGACCTTGACCGCGTCGTCCGCCTCTGCCTGCCGAAGCGCCTGCATCAGTCGCAACCGGATCGACCAGTTGACCGCGTTGAGCACGACGGGACGGTTCAGCGTAATCCAGGCGATCTCGCCGTCGGCGCGGTAGAGCACGTCGTCGGGTGACGGCGGTGGGATCTCAATCTGCTGCGGTGCAGTCATCAATCTTCCCTTCATAGAGCGAGGTATGAATCGAGGTTCTTCCTGGCTAGATATCACGCATTGCCACCTAACATGCAACGCGTCATCGCCGCCGGCCGCGTTCGACGTTATGGAATCGGTGGCGTCGTGCCGTGGGCTGCCACGGTTGCCAGCAGGTCGCAGGCACTGAACGGCTTGGCGAGAAAGGCGACGGGCCGGCATGTCTCGGTCGCCGAACGGTCGACCGTATGCATGCTCATGACGACCACAGGCAGCGACGGCACGGCGCGGCGCAGTTCATTACAGAGCGCCGGCAGTCGCATATCCGGCAGGTGCGGATCGACCAGTACCAGGTCGGGTGTGCGATCGGCCACATATTCGAGCGCCTGCCGGCCATCACCGGCCAGCGTCACGTCGTGCCCATCCAGTTCGAGCACGAACGCCAGTGCGTCCTGCACGCTCGGTGTCCGATCCACCACCAAAACCTGTGCCATGCGTTACTCCCTCCCGGTGCCGTCTTCTTGCGCGACTGATTTTGTGACTGTGTTCACTTTCACGCATAGAATGCCCTACACGGTGAGCCATGCAACCGTCCATTAGTACGGGTTCGGATGTCCTCAGGGACCGATCTCCCAATCGAACGGAATGGGCGTCTAAACACCGTCACTTGCTGACGGATGCCCACTTGATCGAAGGCCACAGATGATACATAGTGTCATTTGAGATTCCACTGAGTCGAAGTCTCAATTATAGTGCGGCCACGATCGTTGTCTGCCGCAGCGACGCTCCTGCCGGAATCAGGTTCCAGGTCGAGTCATGTCAGGAACGGAGACGATGTATCGATTACTCGCTGTAATAACGCTGGCCCTGGCGGTCACAATCGGCCGCGGTTCAACATCCGCCGACGCCCAAGCGCGGCTGCCCGTCATCGCCACCTTCAGCATCCTCGGCGACATCGTGCAGAACGTCGGTGGCGACCGGATCGCCCTGCGTACACTCACCGGACCGAACGGCGACACGCACACCTTCGAGCCGACCCCGGCCGATGCCCGTGCACTCGCCGGCGCCGCCGTCGTCTTCGAGATCGGCCTGAACTTCGAAGCGTGGCTCCCTGACCTCTACCGGTCATCCCGATCCGGCGCCCAGCGGATCGCCGTCAGCGAGGGCATGTCCCTGCTTCGCTCCGACGAGCAGGGACACCGGCACGGTGAATGGGACCCGCATGTTTGGCACGATGTCGCCAAGGCGATCGAGATCACCTATGCCGTCCGCGACGGGCTCACCGCTGCCGACCCGGCCAACGCGGCGATCTATGCCGGCAACGCCGCCGCTTATGTAGCCCAGCTCGAAGCGCTCGACGGCTGGATCGTCGACTACGTTCAGGGCTACACAACGCCGGAACGCCGCCTGCTCGTCACGACACATAACTCATTCAATTACTTCGCCGCGCGCTACGGATTCACGATGCTCGCCACGGCGCTTGGTTCCATCTCCACGGAGGCCGAGCCCTCCGCCCGCCAGCTCGCCACCGTCGTCGAACAGATCCGGTATCACGATGTGCCCGCCATCTTCCCCGAGAACGTGACCAACCAACGCCTGATGCAGCAGATCGCCGACGAGGCCGGTGTCTATCTGGCGCGATCTCTCTACTCCGATGCGCTCGGTCCGGTGGGCGGTCCCGGCGGAACCTACTACGACATGATCGTCTCCAACGTCACCACGATCGTCGAGGCGTTGCGTTGACATGGGCCTGATTCGCTTCCTGTACGGCCGCAACGTGAACGCCATACCACTGCCGGACGCGACGCCGTTCGAGACCGACGCGCTCACGGTCCGGTACCCCGGCGCGTCGACGCCCGCGATCGAGAACGTGAGCGTCACCGTCGGCCCAGCTTCGCTCGTCGCGCTCGTCGGTCCCAACGGCGCGGGAAAGTCTACCCTCCTCAAGGCCGCGGCCGGACTGTTGAAGCCCTCCGCCGGCGTTGTGCACGTCTTCGGGCGGCCCGCGGGCGTCTTTCGGTCCCAGGTCGCATACCTGCCGCAGCGCGGCGAGGTCGACTGGCGCTTCCCGATCAGCGTCCGCCGGCTCGTGCTCACCGGCCGGTACGTTCATTGCGGCTGGCTGCGCCGCCCCGCCCGCCACGACGCCGCGCTCGCCGACCAGTCGCTCGCGCGGCTCGGACTGACCGGACTCGCCGGATCCCAGATCGGACGGCTCTCCGGCGGACAGCAGCAGCGCGCCTTGCTCGCGCGGGCACTCGTTCAGCAGGCCCGGCTGCTGCTGCTGGACGAGCCGCTGAACGGCGTTGACGCCGCGACACGCGACGTGATCATGCATACCCTCTCCGACCTTCGTCACGCCGGCGCGGCGGTCATGGTCGCCACCCATGACCACGACCGCCGCGCCGGCGAGTTTGACGCGGTCATCCGATTGGAGAATCCACACTCCATGTCACACATCCCACAGTCGACGCGCTCAGACGTGGCGTGTGGTTTTCCGTCAAAGAAGGCAATCGAGGAACCCGGAGATCGGGACGTGGAGCTCGGAGCACGCCGATGGAGTGGCTGACGGAACCCTTGGCGTACTCCTTCATGCGGACCGCCCTCCTTGTGTCGGTGCTGGTGGGCGGGACATGTGCCGCGCTCGGCGCGTACGTCGTCCTCCGCCGGATGGCGTTCATCGGTGATGCGCTCGCGCACACGGCGCTGCCTGGGCTGGTCGTGGCCTATCTCAACGGGTGGAATCTCTTCGGCGGTGCGATCGTCGCCGGCCTGGCCACGGCGCTCGGTATCGGCTGGCTCTCACGGCGGGAGACCCTGCGCGAGGACACCGCGATCGGCGTGCTCTTCAGCGGTATGTTTGCGCTCGGCATCCTCTTGATCAGCCGGACCGGCGGCTTCCGCGACCTGTCGCACATCCTCTTTGGCAATGTGCTCAGCGTCACCGCCGCCGACCTGTGTCTGACGGCCGGTATCGCCGTCCTCGTTCTGGCCGTCCTCGCGCTGCTCCACAAAGAGATGGAACTGACCTCGGTCGATCCGCTCCACGCCGCCGCGATCGGGTTGTCGCCGGATGCGCTGCGCTACGTGCTGCTCGCGTTGCTCGCGCTAACCGTCGTCGCCGGTATCCAGGCGGTGGGCGTCGTCCTGATCAGCGCGCTGCTCGTCATACCGGCCGCCGCCGCGTCACTCATCAGCACCCGCCTCCCTCGGATCATGCTGATCGGTTCGGTGGTGGCGATCGCCTCGGCGGTGATCGGCCTCTATCTGTCCTACTACTTCAACGTTTCCTCGGGCGCGGCAATCGTGCTCGTCTGCACCGGCTTCTTCGCCCTCGCCTGGACGGCGCGGACGCTCGGCTTCACACACACGACCTGACAGGGAGGTACCAACCGGCACAGCCAGAACCGCCGGCATTGACCGATGTTGATACGACGTCTCTTCAACCACACACCGGAGAAACCATGATGCAACGCTCTCTTCGTCTCCTGCTCGGTGCGCTGGTCGCGCTCAGTGTAGTCGCGCTCGGTGGTGTCGCTGCGCCGGCCGCGCTCGCCGACGAAGCCGCCGCCGTCCGCCTCGCCGTCGTCGATTTCGACACCAACGCGGTCACGCTGCTCGACGCCGCCGATGGCGCCACCCTCGCCACATTCGGCATGCCCGGCCCCGGCAACGTCCACGCCTCCAGCAGCGGCCGCTGGTTCTATGTGGTCCACACCGCCGCCGGTCGCGTCAGCGTGATCGACTCCGGCCTCCGCCTCGAAGATCACGGCGACCACCACGACCTGACGATCTCGCCGCCGTTTGTGCGTGGCACGGTCCTCACCGGCCGCCGGCCGATCGACACCTGGGTGCAGGACGGGATGCTCACGGTCCACAACGACGACGACGGCACGCTCGCCGTCTTCGATGACCGCCGGCTCGAGGTCGCGCTCGACTACACCGAGATCCGTGGCGCCGGCACAGGTCATAACAACGCGGTCGTGCTCGGTGGCGACACGGTGCTGCTCAGCCTTGCCTCCGCCGGTACCGTCACCGCCTATCGAATGGACGGCTCCGTCATCCAGAGCTTCGAGGGATGCCCGGGCACGCACGGTTGGACAGTGCTGGGCACCATCGCTGCCGCCGGCTGTACCGATGGCGTGATGCTGTTCAGCAAGTCCGGCGACGCCGTATCCATGCGGAAGATCGAGAACCCTGCCGGGACGCCGAGCAACACCCGCGTCTCCACGCTCCGCTCCAATGCGAACAGCCCGGTAATCGCCGGCAATTGGGGCGCGGGCCTCGCCATGATCGACCCGCGCCCGGGTACGCTGACGCCGGTATCCCTTCCCGCTGCGCCGCTTGCCTTTGCATTCACAAGTGATGGGTCGCGGCTGATCGTGCTCACACCAGATGGCTCAGTTCACGCGCTGGACCCACTCAGCGGCCGGATGCTCGGCACCGTCGCCGCCGTACTGCCATATGCAGCACCGGCGATGGGACAGCCGTCGGTTGCCCGTCCCGGCTTAACTGTGGGTGACGGCGTCGCCTACCTGACCAACCCACCGGCTGGGGAGATCGTCGAGATCGACACCGCCGCGATGACGGTTGCGCGCCGAATGAACGTGGGCGGCGCCCCGACCGGCATCGCGATGATCGCCGTCAGCGGAGAGATGCACGAGTAACAGCAACACGACGTTGCACCGCGAAGCCATCGAGCGCCGCGCCGTGGTCATTTGGACGGCACGGTGCTCGACCTGCACTGCGTCGACGAGCGCCCACTCCGCGATCAGAAGGGAACAGCGACCATGGCATTCGACTTCGACTCAATCTACAGCGCGGCTCAGCTCGAACACCAACTCCGCATCAAACGGGCAGAGCGCGCTGTCCTGCTCCCACAGGAGCGACATGCGTCGTGGTTACCGTGTGGCTGGTTCGGCCGCCTGCTTCTTCCGCTCTGCCGGTCGGCCCGCGCGAAGCCAGCGGTGGCGAAGACCGTACCGCCCACGACGCAGCTTGAGCGTGCTCGGCCGGCGCCGACGTTCCAGGATCCACAGAACGACACGGTGCGGCGGATCCGGCATGCCCGTCGCCACAAACAGACACCTCACCACAGGAAGGTTGACCGCTGGCGCTCTACGCTTCGGCGGTGACCAGCTTGCATTCGTGATCGCTCAGCCAATATATTAGGCAAGCCAAATGCCGCGCGAGGTTGGGAGAACGAGATGACCGACTTGCAGATGAGCCGAGTCATGGCCTGCCGGTGCTCGGTGCACGCGTGGGTCTACCTCGCTGATCGATCCGGTTCCGAGCCGGCGAAGGTACAAGTTCCCATCACGACCGGACGCTCCCTCGCCGGTATGCTGAGCGGCCGCACGTCCGCATCCTCGGACGCCCTCGATCTCGTCGACGCCGTCCTCGTCGCGTTCGATGCTCGTCCGCACTGTGTAACGCTGCGATGCAGCGGACCGGACGCCGCGGCACATCTTACTGTTTTCACACCGGCCGGTAGCCGAAGCGTCCCCATCGATGTCTGCACCGCGCTCCTCGCCGCATGGCACTTGAAGCTGCCGATTCGCCTCGATCCCTCGGCGGCGATTGGGCGCCGTCGATTCGACGTACCCGATGCCTTCCGTTCCGTCATCCAGTCGCTCGACCTGAATGGACTGGACCACGGCGGCTAGCCCGCGCCCCGTTCGGACAGCTCAGCAGATTCGTCAATGACCGAAAAACAAAATCGCCGGGGAACCTCGCGGCTCCTCGGCGACTTGTGTGAGACGGACCATCGGACGTTCCCGGCGCTCCGAGGAGCGCATCACTCCGAAGAGTGGAGCCGGAAGTGAGATCGAAGAGGGTCCACCTCTCCCTCACCTTTCGCTCTCGGTCTCGCCTCGCAGCATCATCTTCGATCCGAGCGGGCCGCCTGTCAACAGCATTTCTGTCAACTCGCGAAAATAGTGTGGTTGGGAGTATTCCCTGCGCCGTTCGGTTCACCCTGACGGCCAATGGTGGCATGTCTGCCGGCCGGTGATGCTGTCAGCGGCGCTCCACGCGCAGCGCCCTCGAGCCACTGTGCCGAATTGGAGGACCGCCCTTGGAACGCTTCTTCGCCCGGTTCGCCACCACGGCAGCCGATGTATTGGGTCACGCCTATGTCTTTATCCTGGCGCTGCTGCTTGTTCTGCTCTGGGCACTCTCCGGCCCATTCTTTGGGTTCTCGGACACCTGGCAACTGATCGTCAACACCGCGACGACGATCACAACCGGCCTGATGGTGTTCATCATCCAGAACACGCAGAACCGTGATGCCCGCGCGATCCACATCAAGCTGGACGAGTTGCTGCGGGTGATGCAGGGCGCGCGCGGCGACCTCGCCGATGTCGAGGATCTCTCCGAAGACGATCTCAAGAAGCTCAAGCAACGGATGATGGAGGATTCGAAGCGGGAGCACGACGGCCTGGCGTCAGGCCAGGATGAGGTACCAGCGACTTCATCCGTGGACCGGCTCGTCCAAGACCCAGGTCGCAGCTACCCGCGCGGCGCTGGCGTAGCACCGGCCCAGCGGAACCGCTAGGCGCCGTCCTCGATCAGCCGCTTCTGATATTCCACATCCACCAACGGCAACACATCGAATGTCGCGGGAATCATCTCCGCCCACACCGTCAGATGGCCATGCAGCGTCTCGGTCGAGTCCACATCGAACAGCGCCACCGCGCCCCGCCCAACCCGCGGGTGACAGAACCGGACCGTTCCCGCCGCTTCAAGCGGCGCAAGCCAGTCCCAGAACCGCCGCCGGTCCGCCGCGACGTCTGAGGGTCGTGCTGCGGCGGGATGCGAGATCACGAGGAAGAGCATGGCGACTCCTTCCACTCACCCATTCGCCGCCAAATCGGCGAGTATCGCCTCTGGCGACCAGGCCACGCCCCGCGCGATCACCCGCTCGATTCGACGCGTGTTCTTGATGTCGGCGGTCGGATCGCCGTTCAGGATCAGCAGGTCCGCCGAGCGGCCGGGCGCGATCGTGCCGAACTCGTGGCCGCGATCGAGCCGTTCGGCGGCGCGGCGTGTCGCCGCCACGATCACGTCCATGGCCGACATGCCGGTCCGGGTCAGCAGCTCCAACTCCCGGTGCAACGAATAGCCGGGGACGATAGCGACGTTGGGGCAGTCCGTCCCGGTCAGAACGACACCGCCAGCCTGATGAAACATGCCCACCAGGTGCAGGAACTTCGCCCAGGCGACGCGCGTGCGCTCGCGGGCCTGCTCGGATGCGGCGGCCCCGGCCTGCCGCCGCTCCAGCCAGCGGTCGCGCACATCGGCCGCCGTCTCTGGCGCGAGGTAGGCCACCGCCGCCGCCCGCTCCGGTTCATCCAGCGCGGTATCACCGCCGTCATCGCCCATCGCCACCGGCCGCGCGGCGAACAGCACCAGCGTCGGGTCAAGCGCCGTTCCCGACTCGACCAATCGACCGATCAGCATGCGCGCGCGCGGGCCATCGACGTCCACCTGATCAAACCAGCGCCAGAGCCAACCGCCGTATTCGAACGGCGTCATCTTGCCCGCGTCCGGCCGATCACCGTCCGGCGCCAAGTCGCCGAAGACCATCAGGTGTTCCAGGCAATCGACACCAGCAGCAGCGGCGTCCGCGCCCCATGTCGCCTGCTGGTGCATGAAGACGCGCAAACCCCGCGCGTGGGCAGCGCGCGCCGCCCGGCGCGCCGTCTCCGCCCGAACGGTGATATAGAGTTTGATCGCGTCGACGCCGGCATCGGCCAGC
The DNA here is from genome assembly GCA_050184225.1 of Dehalococcoidia bacterium. Classification (GTDB taxonomy): domain Bacteria; phylum Chloroflexota; class Dehalococcoidia; order CAUJGQ01; family CAUJGQ01; genus JBFXAN01. The sequence goes on from JBFXAN010000001.1 coordinate 68,662, forward strand.
GCCGTAACTTCATCCTCGACCGACCGGGTCATCTGCCGCGAGATGCCGGAGAAGCCGGCAAAGACGCTCCCCTCTTCCAGGAGCGGTCCAGCGAAGAGCAGTCGTGGGCCGCGCCGCCGTCCATCGGCAAGCAGCCGCCGGTAGTGGAGCAGATCCGCCACCTGGCCGCCGAGGTCGAGCACCGTCGTCACGCCCGCCGCCAGAAAGAGCGGCAGGCGCTCGACGTTCGGGGTCTGGATGTGGACATGCATGTCCACCAGCCCTGGAATCAGGTAGCGTCCGGCAGCGTCAAGCTCGTCTTCCGTTGCCGGTACGGACGGCGAAGGTCCAACCACGATAATGCGGCCGTCCTCGATGCGGACCGCCGCATCGGCGAGCGGCGCGCCGCCCCGGCCGTCGATCAGCGTGGCGCCACGGATCGTCAGCGCCCCAGACATTCGCTGCCTCCCGTCGCTTCAGTGCCGAAACGCGGGGTTCAGCGTACCACGGGGCGAGCCGGGTCAATGCACCAGCCAGACGCCCAGACGCCACGTCAGCAATATGCGTGGCGCCTGGGCGTCTGGCTGGTGAAACCGTCGCGTTAGTTCAGCGCGAACATTGGCGGGCTATCCATGTCCGGTTCCGAACCAGGCAGCTGCGGCCGTGTGTTCGCCCACGCGCCGATCGCGATCGGCGTGATCTGGCGGAGCGGGCCGTCGCATTGGTCGAGCGCCTCGGCGAGCGCCTCGACTGTGCACCCACCGGCGGCGACATCCCGCGCACCGCTGACCCACAGATCCACCGGCCGGTCGCCATCGAACTCGAGCGCCACCGTCACCGTCGCGGTCAGATGGAGCGCGTTGGTGAGTGACGTGCCAAAGAGCGTCCAGTGGCCACCAAACGCGGGCGTTCGAGGGTATATGCAGTGATAGTCGGTCCGCTCGATCATCGGACATTCGGGGATGCGCCATCGCGCCGCGGCGGCAACCAGCGACCTCCGAACAACATCATCCAACGCACGCAACGCCTGCCACCGCGTTTCGAGGACATCAGTCACTGGCCAGATTGTGGACACGGCACACTCCTTGCGTCTGCTCTCGGTCGCCTGATGCATCACCATGATGGCCGAACGCGGTCAACGCGAGATGAACGGATATTAACGATCGTCCTCAATGGACCGGCAACCGTCGACACGGGCTGCACCCTGAGCCTAGCCCGCGTGTGTTGCGCCCGTGTTTCGGACGCGCAACGCATGTGTAACAAGGTCAACCCGATCGTGGCGTGCCGCTAGTGCTCCCAGAACCGGCGCTCACCGGCGCGCGCTGCCAGCAGATCGCGCACGTCCAGCATCGCGGTATAGGTCGGCAGGACGTACGCCCGGCCGCCGATCGGCGTCGCCGCCAGCAGCCGCGCGACCGCGTCCGGGATCGTCGGTTCGAGGTGGATACCTAACCCCCCGGCCCCCTTCCCTCGCAGGGAAGGGGGAGTACGTACTCGCGATGATTGAACAATCGTCTCTTTGCTGCTGGCAGGGGGAGTCTGGTCGGGCGTTGGCTCGATCGGAATGGCCCCGCCACTGCCAACCGAGATACTGCCACCCACGGTTGACGAGAACTCCCCCCTTCCCTGCGAGGGAAGGGGGGCCGGGGGGGTTAGGTCCGCGTACTTCAGCCGCAGCGCCATATCCGCCGCCCGCTGTCCGCCGGCGATCGCGATCTCGGTGCGGTGGCGCAGCAGCTCGAAATCGACATCCCAGATCCACGAGATATCCCGGCCATCGGCGATGCCGTCGTTCAGGAGAAAGAGCAGCCGGAGCGGCTCCGGGTCGGTGAGGATTGTCCGAAGCACTTGATTGACGCCGGCCGGGTTCTTGCAGAGGAGGATACGCACGCTGCGCCCGTCGATCGTCAATGACTCCTGCCGGCCAAAGGCGGCCGAGAACCCACTGATCCCACGACCAACATCACCCGTCGGGACACGGAGGGCGAGCGCCGCCGTCGTCGCCGCCAGCGCGTTGTAGACGTTGTAGAGTCCGTTCAGCGGCAGCGACGGTGACAGGGAGCCGGCGGGGGTCCGCAGCGCCAGCGCCACCCCTTCGCCGTTGTCACGGACACGCGTCGCGGCCACATCCGCCGATGGCCGCTGCTCGCCGCAGCCTGGACAGCGCCAGTGGCCGATGTGCCAGAAGAAGGCATGATCGTAGCGGTATTCGGCGCCGCAGCGGCCGCACCAGCGCGAGTCAGCGGCATGTTCCGACATGGTTGCCTGATCGGCGTCGTCCACCCCAAAGAAGACCGATCGCCCGGCGAAGTCATGCGCCAGGGTCGCGACGGTTGGATCGTCCGCGTTCAGCACCAACGCCGTCTCCGTCGGCAGCCGCGCGATCGCCTGTCGCCAGAGCGCGGTGATGCTGTCCACTTCACCGTAGCGGTCGAGCTGATCGCGGAAGAGGTTGCCGATCACGAGCGCCTGCGGCCGGATCGCCGCCACCGCCTGCGGTATCGTCGCCTCGTCGACCTCAAAGATGCCGGCCCGCTGTCGCGCATCGGGAATCCGGCCATCGCCGCCCGCATGACCGGCCAGCGTGGCCGCGAGTCCCCGCATCAGATTGGAGCCGCTGCGGTTGTGGACGGGCGCGCGTCCGGCGATCCGCACCATCTCGGCGAGCATCCGCGAGGTCGTCGTCTTGCCGTTGGTGCCGGTGACGATCACCCGGCCACCGCCGAGCTGGCGGGCCAGGTGGGCCACCAGCGCCGGATCGACCCGCTCCGCGACCAGTCCGGGGAGCGCCGTCCCGCCGCCGCGCTTCAGCCGGCGGCTGGCCGCTCCCACCGCCCGGGCGCAGACGACCGCCATCGCCGTCCGGAACCGGATGGGTCGGGTCGCTCGCGTCCCACGACGGGCGCGATGGCCGCTCCCTTGGCTCCCTGCTCCTGACACCCGCGCCTATCCTGCCCGCTGCCGAAGCATCTGATGCATCTGTCCCTCGTGGACCAACCCCACCACTTCACCATCATCGACCACGGGAATCACGCGGACGCTCTGCTCCTGAAATCGTTGCATCACCTCGGCGAGCGACTCGTCGGGGCCGATCGGCCGCATCGCCGCCACCGGAATCATCAGGTCGGCAGCGACCCTGCTATCCTGCTCGCTCTCAGGGACACGCTCGACCTGCGCCCGCGGCACAACCCCGGCAAAGCGCTCCTCACTCGAGACAAATGCCCAGTCACGTCCCGGTCCATAGCCGGCCATCGCGCCGTTCAACAGGCGCCGCGCCGTCATGTCACCGTAGACAGCGGGGACATCCCGCACCATCACGGCGCGCACCGGCACGCGGTCGAGTTCCGCAAGCAGCTCCGTCTGACGCAGGCTGCTGCCCGCGTACATCAACAGGAACCAGCCGATCAGGAGGAATTGCACGCCGGCCATCGGACCGGCCTGAAACGGCAGCAGGCGGGATTCAAAGGTCCAGAGGAACCCGAGGCCGATCAACCCCCAGGCGAGCGCGCGGCCGACCCAGACCGCCATCCGCGTGGCGCGGCGAAAGTTGCTCGTGACGCCCCACAAGGTGGCGCGCAGCACCCGGCCCCCATCCATCGGAAACGCCGGCAGCATGTTGAAGATGCCCAGCGCCAGGTTCATAATCCAGAGCCACTCCCACATCGTCGAGGCAGCGGTCGTGCCCTGACCCATGAACCACCACAGACCCATGAACACGCCGCCCAGCAGAATGCTGACCGCCGGGCCGGCCAGCGCCATCAGCAGTTCCGGCCCCGGCTTCTTCGCGTCGCGCGTAATCTGGGCGACACCGCCCAGGACAAACAGGGTGATGCTCTGGACGGGAATGCCGAAGTATCGGGCGACAACGCTGTGTCCAAGCTCGTGCAGAACGATGCAGGTAAAGAACATGAAACCGGTCAGCGCCGCCAGCGACCAATGCACCCAGACACTGTCGGTGGGGAGCACCTCCGGATAGAAGCGGGTGGCCAGCAACCCGAGCACGAGCACGAGCGGCACGAACCAGGAGAAATGCACCCCGATCGGGATGCCAAGCAGCCGGCCGATCTGGATCGTTCCGCGCATCGCGCCACCGCCCTTCAGGCTCAGTGTATCGTGGCGTGGGTTCGGCGGGCAGATGGCGCGCCGGATTTGGACGGCTCGGATTGATTGACGTGTCGCTGTTACATCGCAACAGCAATCTGCAATGCAACATAAAAGCCTTCCATACATACGATGCCTGCCGTAGATTGCAGGCACAGCCCGACACCGGATGGTACTAGCTTTGAACCGCCGCCCCACGGTGCCAGTGATACCACCCTTCAGTGATGCGGCCTCGCAGCAGTCAGCTACACACTGCGCCAAACGGCCATCCACGTCCGATCCGGTTCCGTCGCGCTCGGCACGTCGATAGCAGTTGCGGGAGGGCGGGAAGGCGTCGTGCCGTCAGCCCTTCGATCTGAGTCCATGTGGAGTAGAGGAGGCTGATCCTGTGATGTACGCCAGCCGCGGATCGAGTCCGCATCGCCTGCTCGGTCTGGCAGTCCTCGCCGTCCTGCTCGGCATCGTCGCCGGAGTCGGGATCCTGCCGGCGCCGCGGGCAACGGCGCAAGGGTTCGGCACGGTTTCCGTGCAAAAGCAGCTTGTCCTGCCCAACGGCTCGCCGGTGCCCAATCCCAGCCTCAGCGGCTACCAATTCACGCTCCGAGACAATTTCGGCGTCGAGATCGTCATGCCGGTCACGAACGCCCAGGGGCAGACGTCGATCGGCGTGCCGCCGGGGAACTACTTCATCAGCGAGCAGATGAATCCCGCCGTCTTGGAGGTCCGCTTTTCCATCGGCGGGCAGCAGACCGCCGGCTTTGCCGTGGCCGCCGGACAGACGGTCAGCGTGACCGCCACCAATACCGTCTCCGGTAGCGGCTCGATCACGGTGACGAAGCAGATCGTCGATGCCAACGGCAATGTCGTCGTCAACGCCGACCGCTCCGGCTTCCAGTTTGTCGTGGCCGGCGGTCCTACCAACTTCACCACGACCGTGACAACCCCGGTCGGCGGCGACGTCACCGTTTCCAATCTCGCGCCGGGCAACTACACCGTCACTGAATCACCGCGCCAGGGGTTCACCTATGTCGCGTCGGCGGTGGACGGCGTTCCGGTCGCCAACGGTCAGCCGTTCCCTGTCGCCAACAACCAGAACCGGCAGGTGGTCTTCCAGAACCGGGCCGGTGGTGGCGCCGGTGGGAACTCGACCGTGGCCATCACCAAGCAGATCGTCGATGGCAGCGGCAACCTGGTGAACAACGCCGATCGCTCGGGTTTCCAGTTCACCGTCACCTGCGGCAGCGGCGCCTTCACGTCGAGCGCGACCACCGACGGCAGCGGTAATGCGTCGATGAGCAACGTCCCCGCCGGCACCTGCCAGATCAGTGAAACGCCACGATCAGGCTTCACGCTGGTTTCGATCATTCCCACCGGCGGCGTCGATATCGGCAACAACGGATCGTTCAACGTTGCCGCGGGCCAAACCTTCAACATCCAGGTGCGCAACCGGAGCGGCGGCGGGTCCGGCAATACCGAGGCGGTTCCGCTGACCACCGGCTGCACGAATGTGGCGCTCACCTGGCCGGTCGGCACGGCAATGACGACCGTCGCCGCGGGCGTGACGCCGGCGGGTGTGCTGGAATCGATCTTCAAACTCGACGCGGCGACGGGGCGCTTCCGCGGCTTCTCGCCGAGCGCGCCCGCCTTCGCCAACGACTACAACCAGGTTGAAGCCTCATTGGAAGCAGTGTTTATCTGCATGCGCTCGCCGGGTACGCTGAATCGGCCGGTGCGCTAGCGCAACAGCCGTGGTTCGCGGTATGAATGGGGGGCAGGCGTGCATCCTGCTCCCCACCGTGCACGGCTGTCACCCCATTGGAAACGTCGCCGGAACGGCGTCGTTATGCAGTCAGCCACCACGTCTCGCGCAGGAGGTATCCACGGATGAAGCGGTTCTTTACGCCCTTGCTGGCCGGAGCGGCCGTCGCGCTCAGTGTCTTGGTGATCGGCGGTGCCTGGGAACGGTCACAGGAGCGCACCCCAACGGTTGAGGCTGCAGCCGAGCCGGTCCAACTGTTCCAGGGCTGCACCAACGTGGCGCTTACCTGGGCAGCCGGCACACCCATCGAAACCGTCGCCGCCGCCGTCACGCCGCGCGATGCGCTGGAAGCGATCTGGCAGCAGGCCGTCGTCGGCGACGAGCGGAAGTTCCTCGCCTGGTCGCCGATCCCCGGCGCCCCGAATGACTACACGGCGACCGCCACCTCCCTCGAAGCGGTGTTCATCTGCATGACCGCCGAGGGCTCGATCGACCGGCCCAGCCGCTAAAGCGGCGGCAATCGGGAATGGGGAATCGGCAATCGGGAGCACCAATTCCCCATTGCCGATTCCCCATTCCCGATTGCCCCGTTTAACCTTTCCTTCATGGACTGACCTCCGCCACGGGCATACAATAGTAGTGCGTGGAATGGAGGATACTTGCCATGCAGGCCCGCCAACACTGGTATCGCGACCCCAAGCTCTCGCGCCGCATGTTCTTCGTCATGGCGCTGCTGGTCGCGCTCTACCTCGCCTTTACCGCTGTGCTCTTCTATGCCGGTGTGAATTTCGTCCTGATCGCCATCGTCGCCGGCGGCCTGGCGCTGTTTCAGTACTTCTTCTCGGACAAGCTCGTGATCGCGACGATGGGCGCCAAGCAGGTGACGCCCGCGCAGCACCCCGAATTGCACGCGATGGTCGAGCGCCTCGCCCAGACGATGGATCTGCCCAAGCCGAAGGTCTATTGGATGGACTCCGATATCCCCAACGCCTTCGCCACCGGCCGCAATCCGAACAACGCCGTCGTCTGTGTCACCTCCGGCATCTGGCGCCAGCTCGATACCAATGAGATGTTTGCCGTGCTCGGCCATGAGCTGTCGCACGTCAAGAACCGCGATGTCTTCGTCATGGCGATGGCGAGCTTCTTCGCCACGGTCGCCGGCTTTATTACCCAGTGGGGACTCTTCCTCAGCATGGGCCGGCGCGACGAACGCGGTGGCAATGCGACGATGCTCGTCTGGCTCGCCTCGTTTGCGGTGTCGCTGATCTCGACCCTGATCCTGATCCCGATGCTCTCACGCCAGCGCGAGCTGGCTGCCGACCGCGGCTCAGCCGTCGTCACCGGCCGGCCCACCGACCTGATCACGGCCCTCAAGAAAATCAGCGGCAACATGAACATGATCCCCACGGAGGACCTCCGTCGCGTCGAGAGCGCCAACGCCTTCTTCATCGTCCCCGCCCTCCGAGGCGTCAACCTGCGGACGATCACCTCGACGCATCCCTCCCTGGAACAGCGGATCGAGCAGCTTGAGCGCATCCAGCGCCAGATGGAGGGCGTAGCCTAGCGGAGTTCCAGGTTCCATGGTGATGGCAACCTGACCTGGAACCCGGAACTTGGAACCTGGTACTCGTTGCATGGGGTTTCTCGACGCGCTCTTTGGGCGCTCAAAGCCGGTCAAGACAAAGACTGACGACCTGTTTGCGATCACCACCGCCGCGATCACGCTGGAGACGCGGTGGGGCATGAAACCAACCGGCGTGGGCGCGGTTGTCTTCAAGCCGCTCAGTTCGTCCTACTTCGCCCAGACCGAGCGCGAGGTGGACGAACTGCTCGCGCTGTCGGCCAAGGAACAACACTCGACGGTCCATCGACAGGGCGACGACCTCGGCTACCAGTGGGTGATCGTCGAGGACGAACAGTTCGAAGACCTCGTCGCCGCCATCCACATGGTCACTCTGACGCTGCAAGAGCGCGGTTTCAAGGATCAACTGCTGGCCGCGGTCTTTCGCTTTGACGGCGGCAGTGCTGGTCCGGTCTACTGGATCTACAACTACAAGCGCGGTTCCTTCTATCCGTTTGTCCCACGCGGGAATCATCAGCGCGACAACGCGGAAGAATTGCGGCTTGGTGCTGTGATGGAGCGTGAGCTGCCAATGGAGAAGAACTCCAGCCAGTGGTACGCTCTGTGGGGAATACCGATCTAGCCGTTAGCCGTCAGCCGTTAGCGGGGGTGCGCCCTAACGGCTGACGGCTAGACGCTAATAGCTTCGCCGGAGGCGGCACATGGGATTGCTCTCCCGCATGTCCACGATCTTCAAGTCCAAGATGAACAAGGCGCTCGATAAGGCGGAGGACCCGCGCGAGACGCTCGACTACTCGTACGAGAAGCAGCTCGAACTGCTCCAGAAAGTGAAACGCGGCATCGTCGAGGTCACGACCTCGAAGAAGCGGCTGGAGCTGCAGTCGCAGAAGATCCGCGACGATGCCGCCCATCTCGACGATCAGGCCCGGCGCGCGCTCGGCGCCGGCCGGGAAGACCTCGCCCGCACCGTGCTGTCGCGCAAGGCGGTCGCTACCGAACAGCTCACCGGACTGCAAACGCAGATCGACAACCTGAGCATGGAACAGCAGAAGCTCACCGACGCCGAGTCGCGGCTCAGCGCCAAGGTCGAGGCCTTCCGCACCCGCAAGGAAGTGATCAAGGCGACCTACACCGCCGCCGAGGCCCAGGTCCGGATCGGCGAGGCCGTCTCCGGTATCTCCGAGGAGATGACCGATGTCGGCATGGCGATCGACCGCGCCGAGAACAAGACGCAGCAGCTTCAGGCACGCGCCGTCGCGATCGATGAGCTGGTCAACACGGGCGTTCTCGCCGACCCGACGCTCGGCGGCCCGTCCTCCGAGGTCGACCGCGAGCTTGCCCGGATCACTGCCACGTCGAAGATCGACGAGGATCTCGAACGCCTGAAGGCGGAACTTGGTCAGGGCACCGCGCCGAAGCAACTGGAGTCCGGCTCATGATTGTACGGATCCTCCATGAAGGACAGTTCCGTATTCGCGGCGCCGATATCGACAAGCTCAACGAGATCGATGACAAACTGATCACCTGTGTCGCGGCAGGCGATGAAGCGAAGTTCAACGCCTTGTTGAAGCAGTTGATCGACACGGTCAAGGAGCACGGCACGCCGGTGGGGATCGATGAGTTTGTCGAGTCGGACGTGATCCTCCCGCCCGATGACTCGACGATGGAAGAGGTCGAACACCTCTTCTCCGGCGAGGGCGCCATTCCCGGATGACGCTGTTTGACATTGTGCTCGGCGAGAATGGGCCGGCATGGCTTCTGGGCGCGGTGGCAATTGCCGCCGCGCTCACGCTGATCGCCGCCGGTCTCGAAATCGCCCTGGAGCGGGCCGGCGGACCGGACCCTGCCGCCACGCCCGATTGGTTCGCGGAACACGGTCCGGCGCTGTTTATCCTGGCCGGTATGCCGGCGCTGCTGATCGCGCTCGCCGCATCGCTGATCCTCACGGTCGCGCTGGGGAATAACCCAGAGCGGTCGGGGCTACCATTGGTCGTGCCGATCTTCCTCGACCTCGCCGTGATCGTCGCGATCATCGCCATCGGGCTTGGCTCACCCATGACCCAGCATTGGGGACTGGGGATCGCCGCCTTCGGCGTCGGCGTCAGCGCGATCTTCCCGCTGCTCTACCTCACCAACACGCTCCCCTTCGCCCCCGACGGCAGCCTCCCCTACCCAGATCGCTTCATCTTTGCCCTGGCCGTCGGCCTGATCCTGCTCACACAGGTCGCCGCCGCTGCCGCGCTCATCTCCCTCATCGCGACCAGTGTCCGCACCTGGCGCGCCCTGCGCGCGCGTCGCGACCTACCGCCGGCGCGGCTCACCCTCATCCGCCCGGGCGAATAAGCGCGGCCATTCTCCACTTGTCAAGATGGGGGAGGGACCGTTTCGCGCCTCTCGGTTTCTGAGATTCTTGTGCCTTGGGGGATAGTCGACCGCCCGGTAAATGGGCGATACTAGGATCGGGTTCTCTCCTCCCGTCAGCGTCGGTCCGAGTGGGATGGGAGAGATACCGTTCGGACCGTCGTCGATCAAAGCCCGTCGCGTTTCTGCTCCCTTTTCGCGGCGGGCTTTGCGTTTTTCCGCATACCGCTGTCCCATCCGGGGCGCCGGCGGAGGCCGGCGCGATCTGATTGCGGGTGGATCAGTCCGTTGCTATACTTCGGGCAATTCGCGGCGCGGGGTGGTGTGGTGTTCAATTCATTCCCGAAGTGCCAAAAGTGCAAGAGCGGTGACCTGGTGCCGTTGTCTGACTTTGGCAGCCAGGGCGCCGCGATCCACTTCAAGGCGTGGGCCTGCACCAACCCTGATTGCGGCTTCAATATCAAGATCCGCAACGGCGACCTCTACATCGACGAGCCGATCGCCAGCGGTGCCCTCCACAGCCCGCGCCTCCGCTGAGCCGGATTCCCTGCGCGGCAATTTCCATCGGGAACCCCGGCGGCATCTGCCACATCGACCGCATCGTATACTTGGTACGCACCAACACGATCGTCGTGAGGGGGTGTCCGCGGTAGCAGCCCGCGATCTGAAGGGGGATGGATGCCAGCACACGGTCGTGTGTGGAGCGGGACAGCAGCACCGCGGCTGAGCCGGCGACGGGCGTTCCGCCTGGCATACGCGGGCATCGCCGCGTTCGCCGTCGCCTGTGGCGATGACGTTCGTCGCGATGGTGACACGGGCGGTACGGACGACACGGGCGGATCGGGGACGCCGTCGCCCCCGGTCGCCGAAGAACAGGCGGTCCTCGGCGGTATCCTCAGCCAGCGGATCACGATGGACCCGCAGATGGATCCGCATCAGGCTACAACGGCCACGAGCGTCTGGCCGGCCGCACCCTGCTTCAACCAATTGGTGCAGTTCGACCCGTCCCAGCCGGCGGCAGGGCCGGAGGAGATTCTGCCCGACCTCGCCGAGCGATGGGAGCAACCGGACCCGACGACGCTGATCTTCGCGCTCAAGCCGGGTGTGACCTTTCACGATGGCGCCGCCTTCAGCTCGCAGGATCCACGAGTGCAACTCGAATGGATGCTGAATCCGCCGGACGGAAAGGCCAGCCCACGACGCGGCGCGCTGCTCGCGATTGATGCGATCGAGACGCCGGACCCAAGCACGCTCCGGATCCGACTGAAACAACCGGCGCCGTCGCTCTTGATGAACCTCGCCAGCCATTTCTTCGCGATCGGACAGGCACGGGACATCCTCACGCATGGTGAGGTCAGTGACAGGTTGATCGGAACGGGGCCGTTCAAACTGCGTGAGTACCTGCGATCCAGCGTCATCGAGCTGGAGAAGAACGGCGCGTATCACGTGCCGGGGCGGCCCTATCTCGACGGGCTGAGGTTCTATATTGCCGGCGATTACGCTGCCGCGCTGGCGAACTTCATCGATGGCCAGTATCAGATCTTTTACGACAGCGGCTTCACCGTGGCCGATCAAGAGCGGGTCAGGCTGGCTACCGGCGACAAGGTGGAACCGGTGCTCGTACCGAGCACGCTCCGCGATCCGGTATTCATGAACCGGCGCCACAAGCCATATGACGATCCGCGCGTGCGGCAGGCGATCAGCCTCGCGCTGGACCGTGACGCCGCGATCAAGGTGATCAAGGAGGGCGCCGGTCGACGCGGTGGTTATATGGCACCGAACGGCGTCTGGGCGATCTCTGAAGGCGACCTCAAGCGCTACGAAGGTTATGACAAGCCGAACATCGAGAAGGCCAGACAACTGCTCCAACAGGCCGGCGTCCTGACACCGTTCGACGCTTCCCTCGTGACGCGATCGGACGCACAACGCCTCGGTGAGTTCGTCAAGGACCAGCTCAGCAAGATCGGCATCAACGTCAAGTTGACGCTGGCCGACACTACGTCCGCCCAGTCGTTGCTCCAGCGCGGTGACTTCGACATCGGTCCATGGCGGATCGCGACCGCCATCGATGACCCGGATTTGACATTCGGCGACATCGCGACGACGAGGGCGGCGCGCAATTGGTCGGCGGTCTATGACCCACAGGTCGACGCGCTGTACGAGAAGCAGTCGCAAACATGGGACTTCGACGAACGCCGGAAGATCGTGCATGACCTGGAGCGTCAGGCACTGTCGAACTATCAGGTCGCGGTGGTGATCTTCGAGGATTCGGGGTTTGCCCGGCAAAAGCGCGTGCGCGACCTCGTCTTTCAGCAAACCTTGTCTACAAACCGGCGGATGGAGAGCGTCTGGTTGCAGCAGTAGAACGCCGCGTCCCACAAGCGTTCACCATCACGGCGCCAAGACACCACGATTCAAGTAGACTTGGCGCCGTGATGGTGAACGCTCCGCACTACGACAGCGCGGCCACGAATGCGCTGATCGCCGCCGCTCCTTGCTTCGGATCCTGGCACATCCACCAGTGGTGCAATCCATCGAGGACCGCCACCCGCGCGCCGGCCCGTTCCGCGGTTCGCCGCGCCAGCACCTCGCCGCCGGTGTAATGGTCCTCGGTGGCGATAATCACCAAGCCCGGCCGCGATTTCACGTTGACAAGGTTCGCTCCCCATTCCGCCATCCGTGGCTGAGCGGCCGAGCGATAGAGCGAGAGAATGCAGCGTCCCATCGCTGGATCGACGGCAGCGGCGACGCGGTTCGCCACGTCCTTGCTCATGCCGATCGATTCAAACTGTTGTGCCCGCTGATCGGTCGGAGCAGCGATCATCTGCTCAATCGCCGCTTCCCCGGCGCCGGGCGTCTGCCACACCTGCGCCAGGTCGTGCCAGACATAGGCAGGATCGAAGGCGCCCGCGACGTCGGTCGTCCAGGACCGGACCAGCTCGGGTCGCGCGGCCACCAGGCGCACGACATGACCGCCGCCCCAATCGTGTCCGACGAGGTCGATGGGGCCATCGATCGACTCAAGTTCACCCGCAAGCCAGGCGACATATGCGTCGCTGGTCGCATCGAAGCCTTCGGGAACGGGCGCGCCGAACCCAGGAGGTGAGAGCGACACCACCTCAGCATCGCCAAGATGCTGGCGCAGGTCATCCCAGATAGCGGCCGTTTCCGGGTTCCCGTGGATGAGGACGATTGGCATAAGCACCCCTCCGATCGCACGCGAGCGTACCGCAGCATATGGCCGGCCGTCATGGTAGGCATCACGCAAGGCGCGATCGCATCGATCGTATCCGGTGGGATGCGTGTACAGCAGCACGGGCGGTCAGCCCTGCGGTGCGCCGTCAGGATTGCTGCACTTCGACACTGAGTTCCAGATTCTTATCGAGCTTGCCCTTGAAGACGAGCGCGTCCCCGTCCTCGGCCATCGGCCGTGAGGGCGTCGCAACGGTTCCATCTGCCAGATGCACGCGCACGATCAGCGTGTGATCGGGCGTGCCCGGCTGCTTGATCACCGTGAGACGGTAGATGCCGGGCTCATTCCGATCCGCCGGGATCTGATAGGCGTAGCTGAAGCTGCGGCTACTCTCCGCCGGAATCGACTCATACCGCTCGACGGACAGAAATCCGAGATCGCGTGTCGTGAACACCTCGGCGCCGGCCGGCTCGACGTCGGTCAGCGTGCTGTTCGCCGGAACATAGACGCGGGCATAGGTGCCGTACAGCCCCAGCATTCGGCGGAACATCCGCGTCGCCGGGTCGAACTCCTGGCCCCCGATCCGGCGGCTGGGGTCGCGCGCCTGCTCGTCGGTGATCCGGTTCGTGTAGCTCACCCGAACCCGGCTGCTCTCAGCGCGGCCGGATTCGTCCAGCCAGACGTCATACTCGATCGTCTCGTCGATGTACGGTCCCACCTTCGAGTAGGAAAGGTTCGCATCGACGACGCCGAGCACATCACCCGTCTCCGGCGGCGCGAAGACGCCGCTCGCCTCATAGCGCCGGGCGAGATCCGCCGGCGCCTCGTCGTGGAAGTAGACGAGGATCTGCCGTTGTTCGATCAGATCCTGGAGCGCCCGCAGCAGAGCCGGCAGGTCGTCCTGCTTCGCCGCCTGCATCCGCGCCATCATCGCGTTCAGAACCTCGCCCAGCACCTCCCCTTTGTTCTGCTCCGAGCCGCGGATCGGACTGACGCCGGGCTGCTCGCCGTAGATCACATTCTCGGCGAGCTGATACCACGTCGCCGAGGTCATTGGTTCGTCGATCCCAGGTACGTTCAACGGGCCGAGCGCGTCGAGCAGTCCGCCGACAGCATACGTGGTAAAGCCGATCACGCCGTCGACCGTGAGGTCGCGGTGATGCAGCAGCATCCCTTCGAGCGTGCGGGCGGACGTGGGGAAGTCCGGCGACCAGTTAGCGTCGCGAATGCCCCATCCCGCCTCAAACGGGGTCGAGCCGTCCAGGTACCGGGCGATCGGCGCCGGCGCCGGTGGATAGCCACGTTCGCGATTCTCCAGGAGATAGACGCCGCTGTAATCCTGCTCCGTGATCTCGCCGTTTTCCAGGGTGATCAGTCCGAGCGAACCAATAAACCCACCGGTCGGCCGAAGCTCGGCGGAGTTCTGGCCCAACACCGCGTAGGTCCGCCGGCCATCCATGCCCAAGACCGCCCGCGCGGCGGCCGGCAACTGCGCCACTAGGACGGTACTGTCGTGCAGCTGGGCAAAGCGGTCGTCGAACGTGGTCAGCGCGCTGTTTGCCGCGCTGAGCGGGCCGCCGAACGCCGTCGTCCCCACCGCCTCGCGGTTGTCCTGCGCGGCCTCGACCGCGGCCAGCGCGCGGGTGAACGCCGGCTCGGCGGCGGTGAGCCCGGCGACAAGCCGCCGGCCTGTCGGCTCGTCAGTCCCGTCAGCGGCATCGATCCGCGCGGTCATCGCCGAGAAGCCGTCGCCCAGTTCGATACCAGCATGGGCCAGATCGCGGCCGGCGGCGATCAGCGGCCCCATCTCATTCAGGCCCTCCGCCCAGCCGGGCACGACTGATGCGACCGCGAGCAGCGGCGCGAGCCGCTGCCGGCGGCGGTCGGCGGAGGCCAGCGCGTCGTCGGCTTCTGTCAGATGGCCGGCCGAGGCGTCCAGCGCTTCGGCCGTTTGCCGGAAGGATCCGAAGTCGGCGAGCGCAGGGTCGGTCACCGCCACCGCCTGGTCAAACGCCGCTTCGGCCCGAAGCAGGTCGCGACGCATCGCCAGCGCCTCCCGAAGGGCGAACGCACCAAGCACCACACCGACGATGAAGAGCGACACGACGCCGAGCAGAATCCAGCGCAAATTGCGCCGAAGCAGATTACCGCGCCGCTTCCGTTTCGGCGCCGTCTCGGTATCACGTGGACTGTTGGTTGATGCTCGCATCCAACGCTCCGCGACAGGCCAATCAGATCCATCGTACCGAAGGTCGCCGCCGTTCGATACAGACTGACCGGTCGAACTCGCCGTCAGGCATGACGGGGTTCACGCCGCGCCGGCGGACCACGAGCCACGTCGAGCGCCGCACAGACATCGGCGAGCCGGCGCGCTACACTGCACGGTATCGGCGACGAAGGGGACAAGTAGGCCGGGTCGAGCGCGCGTCAGCGAGCTGTGTCGGTGTGAGGCAGCCGCGCGATCCCATGCTGAAGACACCTCGGAGCCGCGGCTCGAACGGTTGCTTGCCGCCGGCGTGCACATCTCCGCATGTGGCATCAGCGAACGCCAGTAGGGCCTGCCGGGTGCGCCCGTTACCGCGCCGGAGTGCAACTAAGCACTCCCCAAGGCCACGCTCGTGAGGGTGTGGCGAACGAAGGTGGCACCACGAGCATCAGCCTCGTCCTTCCCAGGACGGGGCTTTCCTGTGTCGCGCGGCCCGTCTCGGACTGATGGCGCGACCGATCGCCCTGTCACAGGGCCGCTGGAGGATCTCGTGGAGCGAACGACGACGATTGAGATAGGAGCGCACATTGGTCAAATGGTGCGGCTGCAGGGCCGGTTGCATCAGTTCCGGGAGTTGGGCCGGGTCAACTTCCTGATCCTGCGTGACGGCTGGGGAACGGCCCAGGCGGTCGTCGATGCACCGGAGAGTTTGGAGCTGCTGCGGGGGGTGCAGGTCGAGTCGGTGATCGAGGTCATCGGGATCGTGACGGCGGTGCCGCAGGCGCCCAGTGGTGCTGAGTTGCACGAGACACGGGTGAGCATCATCGAGCCGGCGGTCGAGCCGCCGCCGCTCGAAGTGAACAAGCGCGAGATGAAGGCAAACCTCGACACGTTCCTCGACCACGCGGTCATCGGGCTGCGCCACCCCAAGCGCCGCGCCGCCCTCCGCATCGCCGCGGCGCTGACCGCCGGCTTTCGGTCGACGCTGGACGCGCGCAACTTCACCGAGATCCAGACGCCGAAGATCCTCGGCTCGGCGTCGGAGGGCGGCGCCGACGTGTTTACGGTCGACTACTTCGACCGCCCCGCGTATCTCGCCCAATCGCCGCAGTTGTACAAACAGATGGCGGTCGGGATCTTCGAACGAGTCTATGAGGTCGGACCGGTCTTCCGTGCCGAGCCACACGCCACTGCCCGCCACCTGGCGCAGTACACCAGCCTCGACGTTGAGTTCGGATTCATCGAAGACCACCGCACGGTGATGGCCCTCGTCCGAGAGGTGATCGCCGGGATGCTGGCGGCCGTCGGGTCACGCTGCGCGACCGAGCTCGCGCTGCTCGACGCGGTCCTGCCGCCGGTACCGTCATCGATCCCCGCGATCTGGTTCCCCGACGCGCAGCGGCTGCTGCAGGACCGCCACGGGATCGACTGCATCGGCGAGCCGGACCTGGCGCCGGAGCACGAGCGGCTGCTCGGCCGCTGGGCGCAAGAGGAGCATGGTTCGGATTTCCTCTTTGTCACCGGCTACCCGGCGGTGAAACGGCCGTTCTATACGCACCCGGACCCGGCGCACCCCGAGTACACCAACTCCTTCGACCTGCTGTTTCGCGGTCTGGAGCTTGTCACCGGCGGTCAGCGTCTCCACCGATACGGTGACTACCTGGCGGCGATGGCGGCGCGCGGGATGTCACGAGAGCCCCTGGAGAGCTATCTCGAAGCGTTCCGACACGGCATGCCGCCCCACGGCGGCTTCGCCATCGGGTTGGAGCGCTTCGCCATGCAGATCCTGGGCCTGTCCAATGTCCGCCTCGCCGCCCTCTTTCCGCGCGACCTGACCCGGGTGGCGCCTTGATGGATGACGGTGTCCCTCACCCCCGATCCCTCTCCCGTCCCCACGGGAGAGGGGAGCCTCATGCAACCGTGGACGCCAACACAGACGGCAGTACCGTCTGACCGAATGCCGAGTTGGTGCTCGTGGTCACTGCAGGCTCCCCTCTCCCGTCCCCACGGGAGAGGGGTCGGGGGTGAGGGCCGTCGTCGCGCCACCTGTAAACCGCGTTGCCGCGGCGCCGATCAGAAATGGTGCCCAGAATTGGAACAGGCGATAAACGACCGTACTCAGCGCGGCGGCGGCGGGGGGCACGCCCGCGCGGATGAGCAGTCCGGTCAGCGAGATTTCGACGATGCCCAGGCCCGACGGCACGATCGAGATGTAAGAGAAGACGATCGTCATCGCATAGGCGGCGAAGGCGAGCGCCGGCGTCGCCGGCTCGTAAAAGGCGCTGAGCACCGCATAGAGCACCGCCGCGCCGGCGAGATCCTTGCCGAGGCTGGCCAGCGCCGAGGGGACCAAGCCGGCCGGGCGGCTCCGAATCAACTGTCGCACGGCGGCCGACTCCTCCGCCGCGCGGATGCCACCGTCGGGGTCCAACAAGGACCGGCGGAGCAGCGGCCGGCTGATCCAGTTCACCACGGCGGCGAGCAGGTTGTAGCTCCGCCGCACACCGTGCTGTGAACGGACGGCCAGAAACAGGCCCGCCAACGCCGCGAAGATCAGCAGCGCCAACGACGACGAAGCGGCAAGCTCCAACCGGCGGAGGCCACCCTGCCGGCTGAGCAGCACCAGCGCGATGCCAAGCACCACGAGGAAGGCCGCGTATCCCAGGGCGAGGGTGAGCAGATAGCCGAGCGTGACGCGGCTGGCGCGGTAGCCCCGCCGGCCGGCAGCGCGAATGAACACGGCGAGGCCGCTCATGCCACCGGACTTGACCACCATGTTGAGGAAGTTGCACGCCCAGCTCGCGACCATCGCCCCGCGAAACGGCAGCCGGACGCCCGCCGCGATCAGACCGGCCCAGAACGACGCGCCGAACAGGAACATCCACCCAACCTGGAGCAGCGCGGCCAGGACGAGGAACTCGGGACGCGCCTGTCGGGCGGCCTCGCCGATCGCCCGCCACTCACCGCGGTTGATCACCAGGAAGGCGGCCACCACCGACGCGACGGCGATCCACATCAACCAGCGCACCGGCCGCCGTTCCCAGGGACGCGATCGTTCGATGGATTCACCCATGGCAGCCGGACGATTCACCAACAGGCATCAGCGCCTCAGTCCGCGGTTTCGCCGACGGAGCGGGGATCGGTCACCGGCTCTGATGATGATGTCCAGAGCCGGCGGGTCCAGAGGGTCCAGAAGGCGCCCCAGGCCAATGCCAGTGTACCCATCAACAGCACGGTCGCACGCGGTCCGATCCCGTCGGCCAGGACGCCGGCGATCACGCTGGAGATGCTGGTGGTGAGCATCACCAAGCCGTAATCGGCGGCAAAGATCCGGCCGCGTAACTCATCCGGCACCAGCCGCTGGAGGCCGTAGGTGCTCATCGTCCAGATCGCACCACCGCCGAGATGAGCGATCAGGACGAACAGCGCCGCCAGCCCGAACGCGGGGGAGATCGCGAACAACTGGTAGCCGAGGCCGTGCACAATCGCGCCGATGCCGATCAGGCTGAACGTGCGCGCATCGCTACCGCCGAGCCGCCGGATGAGAAACGGTCCAAGGAGAGCGCCGACGCCGCGCGCCCCGTAGAGGACGCCGGTGCCGGCGTCGCCGGTATCGAAGACATCAAAGGCAAAGACGCTGAGCAAGGCGACGACCCCAGCGCTGATGCCGTAGCCACCCTTCGACGTGAGCATCGCCATCACCGCCGGCCGGTGGCGGGCGTGCTGCGCCGCCTCACGGAGCGCCGGCAGGAGCGGAACCTCGGCGCGGGTGCGCGTCTGCTGAAATGGGCGGCGGATCGTCCAGAGCAGCACGGCGGCAACGAGGAAGGAGATGCTGTCCACCACGATCGCCGTATCCCGTCCGAGCGACGCGGCGACGAAGCCGCCGAGCGCCGCGCCGACGGCCAGCATCGTGCCCCAGGTCGAGCCCATCAGCACGTTGGCGCGGGCGAGGTCGTCATCGCGGACGACGTTGGGCAGCGTCGCCTGCGCTGCCGGGGAGAAGAAGGCGACGCCGCTGCTGATGCCGATCACGCCGAGATAGGCGAACGGCAGCGTCTCCGTGCTGCGGGCGATCAGCGGCAGCAACGCCATGCCCGCCGAGATCACGTTGACGCCGATCATCAAACGGCGGCGATCCACCCGGTCCACCACCGTGCCGGCATAGGGGGCGAGCAGGAACGAGGGCAGCGTCTGGCAGACGATCAGCAGCGCGGCCAGCGTGCCGGAGTCGGTCAGGTCGAGCACCAGCCCGAGCAGCGCGACCGTGAGGAACCAGTCTCCGCAGAAGCTGATGATCTGAGCGATGAAGAGGCGCAGAAAATCGGGGTTCCGGCGGAAGACGCCGGCATAACCGGTGGCCGGACGATCAACTGCCGTGTCCAGACGCGCACCCTCCGCGGGAAGCGGGGGTCAGCAAACAAATAGGCAGCAGGCTCGGGGCGCTTGCTCCCTGTTGCCCGCTGCCCACCACCTACTGCCAGAAACGTGGAGCCGCTGACGGGAATCGAACCCGTGCGTCTTGCTTGGGAAGCAAGCAGGCTACCATTACATCACAGCGGCCAGAGCTGTGCCCACCACCTTTGCTGTCGGGCCATCCGGCGACGGTGACAGTTCGCGCAGCGAACCTCGCACTGCTCAAGCTCGGTCAGTATATCAGCCCGCGATCGTGAACGCACCATCATGCACGGCCCTCACCCCCGACCCCTCTCCCGAACTCGGGAGAGGGGAGCCTCATGCAACCGTGAACACCAACACACACGGCGGTGTGGTCTGACCGAACGACACGCTGATGCTCACAGCCACTCTGTGCCCCCCTCTCCCGCCGAAGCGGGAGAGGGGTCGGGGGTGAGGGCCGTCCACTGTGCTTCCGTCGCCGCGCTTGACACCACGACTCTGCCCCGAATACTCAAGAGAGGCTACTTTCTTTAAGAGAGTGAAGCTACATCTACGAACTTCGCCGAGGACTGCCATGTCATACGAAACCATCCTGACCGAGGACCGCGACCGGGTCCGCACAATCCTGCTCAACCGGCCGGAGAAGCTGAACGCGCTGGTCGACCAGCTTGCGAATGAGATGATCGCCGCGATCGAGGAAGCCGACCGCGACGACGATGTCAACGTGATCCTACTCAGCGGCGCGGGCCGGGGCTTTTGCGCCGGGTTGGACCTGACCGAGCGGCTCAATCGAACAGCCCCAGCGGCCGAGCCAACCCGCTGGCAGCGGATGGACGACCTCGGCTGGGTGAGCCGGCAGGCGCTGGTGATCACCGGCGCGTCGAAGCCGGTTGTCGCCGCGATCAACGGCCCCGCCGCTGGGGCGGGCCTTTCGATCGCGCTCGCCGCCGACGTGCGGCTGATGGCCCAGGGGGCACGAATCACGACCGGTTACGCACGCCGGGGGCTGAGCCCGGACGGCGGCATGTCCTGGTTCCTCCCCCGGATCGTCGGCGCCACCCGCGCCGCCGATCTGATCCTCACCGCCCGCGATGTCACCGCCGACGAAGCGCTCGCCACCGGCATCGTCGCGGCAGTCTACCCAGACGAGAGCTTCCGGGAGCAGGCGCAGGCCTATGCCGCCGCACTGGCGGCGAACGCGCCGATCGGCATGACCAACTGCAAGCGCCTCCTCGCCGAATCTGGTGAGAACAGCCTGACGACCCAACTGAAGCGGGAGCTTACCCTGATCCGCCGCGCCTTCGAATCCGAGGACGTCCACGAAGGACTCCGCGCGTTCGTGGAAAAGCGTCATCCCGTCTTCCGCGGACGGTGAGTTGAACCACGCGCGCCGAGCCTACGACGTGCTCCACGGTGCGTTGGTCCGGTTCGGAACGCCGGCACGAGAGGCACGCGGCCTCCGTGACACCGAGATGCGGTCTGCTTCGACACAGCAAAACGCCGAGGGACCTTGCGGCTCCTCGGCGTTTCAGGTCGAGGCGGTTGCCCGCGCCCGACCCCCATAGTATCGCACACGATGATGACACCTGGCGACACGTCCCGCCTGACGAAAATCTATCCATTCGCCATAACCAAGTCATGGCGTCACTGGCGGTCGCACACAATCACTTCCGGTCGAGCAGGCTCGACCGCCGGCATCACGCGAGGTCATACCAGGTGTCCGGATCGCGCACGTCCGCCACGACCTGGCGGATCGCTTCGGTCACCAGCGCCAGCTGATCCTGGTGGATGACACGGTGAGAACGGTGCGAGCGGCAAAAAGGGCGTGCGACGTGGACGGCCATCACCGTCGACAGACGCCCGCGCGACGCCGTAGGATACGGCGACGGCTGGTCACTGTCGGTGCGCCCAGCGCACAATAGGACGGCGCGTGCCATGGTAGCGGAGGATGCGATGCGCCGATTCGTCCGGGTGGGACTGCTCCTCAGCATCGCGCTGCTGATCGCCGGACTGGGCGTCATAAGCCGGCCGTCGGGCGTTGCGATGGGCGGCGGCACCACGCACCTCCGGCTGCAACTGAAGTGGGAACCGCAGGCACATGGCTTCTACGCGGCAGAGGGGCTGGAGGTCGAGATCCTCCCCGGTGGCCCATATATTATGCCGGAGAAGGTTGTCGCTGAGGGGGACGCCGACCTTGGCATCACCTGGCTGTCGAGTCTGCTCGTCCAACGGGAGCAAGGCGCCGATTTGGTAAACATCGCTCAGGTATTCCGGCACTCTGCCGTCGCTCAGGTGGTCTGGCGGGACTCGGGCATCACCTCGCTCGGAGATCTGCGCGGCAAGCGGGTTGCCGTCTGGTGCTGCGGCAACCAGTACGAACTGTTCGCCGCCCTCCACGCCCATGGCATCGACCCGGCCGACCCTACAGCCGTCACGATTGTCGACCAACCGTTTGACATGGAGCTCTTCCTCCGGCGCGAGGTGGATGCCGCCGCCGCCACCACCTACAACGAACTGGCGCAGGTGCTTGCGGCGATCGACCCCGCGACCGGCCGGCCCTACACGCTCGACGACCTCACCATCTTCCTGATGGAGGCGGAAGGCACTGGTATGCTGGAGGACGGTGTATTCGCCCGGGCGGACTGGCTGGCAGCGCCGGGCAACCGGGACATCGCCATGCGCTTTCTGCGGGCATCCTTCCGTGGCTGGATCACGTGTCGAGAGCAGCCGGAGGCGTGCGTGGACGCGACGCTTGCCGCCAGCCCGGCGCTGGGCCGGGCGCACCAACGCTGGATGCTGAACGAGGTCAATGCCCTGATCTGGCCGTCGCCGGCCGGTATTGGGGTGCTGGAGCAGGCGGCGCTCGAGCGGACCGCGGCGATTGCCGTCCGGTTTGGTGTCCTTGCTACGCCGCCGAGCACCGCCGCCTTCCGCACGGACCTCGCCCAGGAAGCGCTGGCGGGAATCGACGAGGACACACGCGGCGAGGAGTGGCAGCAACCCGTCGTACCGCTGACACTGGAAGAGCCGTAAGCGGTCCTGGTTCGCCGCCCGCGGGCTACGTCCCACCTGTCGAGAGTGACAATCGCATCGCCACGTTCAAGTTCCGGCACTGGTTCGCGGCGTGCCGGATGCCGGCGCCGGCTGAGTTAACGAATGCTTTACACTTGCTTTAGCAGCGGTTAGCCCAACCGCAGACGGGCGGGGCGATGATGGGTGTGCCGGTAGGTATCCCTCTTTTGCGGACCCGGGGCGGGGGTCGTGCAGTGACCCCGTCCCGGGTTTCCGTTGTCCGTCGTTTCGCGCAGGAGCGTTGCCGATGAGCCGCACCATCCTGGTCGTCGACGATGAGCGCAACATCGTCGAGCTTGCACGGATGTACCTGCGCAACGAAGGCTTCGAGATCGAGGCGGCCTACAACGGCCGGGAGGCGCTGGAGAAGGCGCGCGCCCTGCAACCGTCGCTGGTGCTGCTCGACATCATGATGCCGGAGCTCGATGGCATCGAGGTGATGCGCACGCTCCGCAAGGAGACGGATATCCCGGTGGTGATGCTCACCGCCCGCGCCGACGATGTCGACAAAGTCGTCGGCCTCGAGCTGGGCGCCGACGACTACATTACGAAGCCCTTCAATCCGCGCGAGCTGGTCGCCCGCGTCAAGGCAGTGCTGCGCCGCACCGAGTCCGGTCCACGCCGGCCCAGCGCGATCGAGGTCGGCGACCTGACGATCGATGTCGCCGGACGCGAGGCGCAGGTCGCCGGGCGGGCCGTGCCGCTGCGGACGAAGGAGTTCGACCTGCTCGTGGCGCTGGCGGAGAACACCGGCGTGGCGATGGCCCGCGACCGGTTGCTGAATACGGTCTGGGGCGAAGACTTCTTCGGTGATGCCCGCACGCTCGACGTGCATATCGCCTGGTTGCGGGACAAGATCTCCGGCGCCACCGCTAAGATCGTCACCGTCTGGGGATTCGGGTACAAACTCGTGGTGCAGGACGATGTTCCCGACACTCAAGCTTAAGCTCGTCCTCGCCTTCGGCCTGGCCGTGGTCGTCACCGTGACGCTGACCGGCCTCGGCTCTTTCTATCTCCTCCGCCAGGAGCAGATCCGCACCGAACGGGAACGCATCGGCCTGCTGGTGATGCCCACCGCCTTCGAGGTCAGCAATCTGGTCCTCAGCGGTGCCACACCAGACGACATCCGCATGTATCTGACGCAACTCGCTCAGGACTGGCGGGTACGCTTTGTTCTTGTAGACCAGACCGATCATGTCGTGGTTGATACGCAGCAGAGTGAGCTCGTCGGCCAGACCTGGGATCCCGGTATTGAACGGCGGCTCAACGCCCGTGGAGCGGACACGCCCGGATTGAGCTTTACCAATCTTGAGGAAGGTCCACAGAAGGGTTACATCTTCGCCCCGTCTACGGGCCTGCGCCGCGTGCCGGTTCGGATCGAACGCCAATATGATCTGCGGATGTTGGTGCCGGAGTCCAATATCAACGGCGCCTGGACCGCGTTGATTCCCAAGCTGATCTTCCCGTCGGCGCTGGCGCTGTTCGCCTCCGGCGTGATCGCCTACCTGCTGGCACGCTCGATCGCGGAGCCGGTGGCGGAGGTGACGCGGGCGTCGGAGGCGATGGCACGCGGTCAGTATGACCAGCAGCTTCCGGTCGAGAGCCGGGACGAGATCGGCCGGTTAGCGGCGGCGTTCAACGCAATGGCCTATCAGGTGTCGCGCTCGCACAAGATGATGCGCGACCTGCTGGCCAACGTCGCCCACGAGCTAAAGACACCACTCACCTCGATCCAGGGCTTCTCCCAGGCGCTGCTCGACGGGACCGCCCACACGCCGGAGGAGCAACACCAAGCCGCCCGCATCATCAATGATGAGGCGGATCGGATGCGCCGTCTGGTCGAGGACCTGCTCTATCTATCGCAACTTGAATCCGGCCAGCTGCGCATGGACATGGGCACGGTCGATGTGCCGGCGCTGCTGCGAGATGCGGCCGAGCGCGTCACCTGGCAACTGCGCGACAGTAACACGACCTTCCGGCTGAACATCGCGCCGGGACTGCCGGCGATCACCGGCGACATCCGGCGGCTGGAGCAGGTGCTCGCCAATCTGCTCGACAACGCCGTCCGTCACACGCCCGCTGGTGGCACGATCACGCTCCAGGGCGAGGAGCGGAACAACACCGTCATCCTCAGCGTCCACAACACCGGCTCGTTTATCCCGCCGGAACTGCTGCCGCGGGTGTTCGAACGGTTCTATCGGGCGGACACCCACCGCTCGCGCGACGGCCGGCACGGCGGCCTCGGCCTCAGCATCGCCAGTGAGATCGTCGCCGCGCACGGCGGCTCGATCGACGCCTCGAGCAACCCGGAAACCGGCACCCAGTTCCGCGTTGTTCTCCCGATCCCACTCGACGCATCCCTGGTCGAACCCCCGAAACCAGCCGGCCTCACCGCCCGCCTCCCACGCCCGATCCGCCGCCCTGCGCCCGACTCCGGCGCGAGTTCCAGACCGAGTTGAACCGCAGAGACGCAGAGGCCGCAGAGATACGCAAAGACTTAGTGTGTGGCAGAGCACGGCCTCTGCACCGAATCACCTAAATCTCTTCGCGTTCCTCTGCGGCCTCTGCGGTTCAACTAGACGGTCGTTTGAGCGTCGCGATGAAGGGGAGGTTGCGGTACTGCTGCTGGTAGTCGAGGCCGTAGCCGACGACGAATTCATCGGGGATCTCAAAGCCGGTATAGTCGATCGGCACATCGACGAGGCGGCGGACGCGCTTGTCGAGGAGGGTACAGACGCGGACGCTCGCCGGATCGCGGCGGCCGACGTATTGGAGGAGGCGGTGGAGCGACATGCCGGTGTCGACGACATCCTCGACGACGAGCACATCCTTCCCTGCCACCGGCTCCTCCAGTGACTTGGTGAAGCGGAGCGAGCCGCCCTCCGGCTGGTACTGGGAGAGGGCGAGGAAGTCCACATGGACCGGGATCGAGATCGCGCGCATCAGGTCGGCCATGAAGCAGGCGACGCCGCGCAGGACACCAACCAGCACGAGCTCGCGGCCGGCATAGTCTTCTGAGATCTGCTCACCCAACGCGGCGATCCGTGTTGCGATCTCCTCTTCGGAAAAGAGCACGCGGTCAACCTGGGGCACCTCGCTGCTGCCGCGCGGATCGATCCCGAACTTCGCCAGCAGCGTGAAGAGGTCGCGCCGGTTGAGCAGCTTGACGTTGACCTCCGGGTAGCGCTCGCGCATCAGCCGCAGCTTGCGGTTCTTGTACGTGGCGAGACTCTGCCGGATCGTGGTGAGCTCGATGTACTGGTCGTAATCGGGGAGGTAGAAGTCGGGGGTGAAGGCTTCGAGCAACTGGCCGTCGGGGGCTTCGCGGAGGGGAAAGGAGCGGGGTTCATAGTCCCAGGTGATGCCGTAGAAGGTGAGAATCCGGGCGAATTCGGCTTCACTGTCGTGGGCGAATCGCGGTGGAGGCGTCGGGGCCTCCTGAGGTGGGCGGGTTGGCGGCGCCAGTAGCGCTGAACGGGCCATTCGCACTCCCCTTGAATCTAACCTCAGCCTACGCTATACGGCACGGGTGGTCAAGCACTTTAACAGTTCTTGACAGTTCCCCCACCCGCTTCACCACAACCGGCGGTCCGTATACGCTGCGTGGAGACGATCCACGTTTATGTCATGTAGTAAACATAACACGTCAAACCGGGAAGGGACCAGTCAATGGCGCTCTCGTTTTTCAAGTCGCCGAATGAGGAGCCGTGGGACCAGTTCTCTCACCGGATGAACCGCGCCCTCGAAGCAGCGTCGGTCGAGCTGAAGCAGAAGCACCAGCGACGGCTGCAGTTGGGATCGCCGGTAAAGATGCCCGGCGATCCGGCAGACGTGGTCCGTGTGCCGATCGAAGTACGCGGCGGCGCGCATCAGTATGCGATCGCCTACCTCGACATCGACGCACTCGGCGGCCGCACCGATCAGCGCAAGCTCGAAGCGATCGCGATGGATGCCGTTCAGGCAGCGCTGCCCTACGCCCAGACACCGCCGGCGAAGCCGGGATCCATCCTCTTCCGCTACCCGTGATCAGCGTTGGGCGACGACGACGATCGCCGTGTGCCGCATCCGCACCACGGGCTCATCTGACCCGTCCGTGATCAGCACATCGGCGCTGACGTATTCGTGACCGCGCTTCTCGAACGCCTCGACGATCTGACCCCAGGCGTGATAGACGCCGCCGGGGAGTGCCGGCGCTAGATGGCGGATCTCGCTGCGCGTGTGGATCCACGGTCCGAGACGGAAGTTCGCCGAGAGCACGCGATTGGCGACGCTCGGCCACCAGCCGGGATGGACCAGCGGCGCACCGTAGGGCGATGCATCCCGAAAGAGCGGATCGTGTTCGTCGATGTCGTCGAGATAGCGGCCAATCGTCTCCGCGTCCGCCGGCATCAGCACCGGCGGCAGCGGCACGCCGACCGGCGCGGTGGCCGCGCTGATCGGACCGCGCTCATCCGGCAACCGCGGCGGCAGGTCGATCCGGGCGAAGGCGGGCCGCTCTTCGACGATCCGGTCCACGGGGCGGCAGAGCGTCGCCATCGCCGGGGCGCAGCGGATACCACCCGGTCCTTCGACCCAGCACTCGACCGAAACGGAGCCTCGGCGCGCGTCGCCGTCCGCCTCGGTAACGGCGCCGCCGAGCCGGATCGCATCGCCATCGTAGACGGGCCGCACGAGTGAAACCGTCGAGGAACCGCCCGCCGCCCACTCCGGCCCAAGCGTGCGCGTCAGATAGGAGGCGAGGTAGGCATAGGACGTTGCGCCGGGAACGAGGCCGCCACGGAAGCCGTACTGCTTCGCCACGGTATCCTCGTGGATCTTGTTCTCCGATACGGAAGAGGTGTTGCGGGCGCGCCGCTCCTCAGGGGGCAGTTCGTCGCCCGGCTGCCAGGTACGGGTCCAGCGATTCGTTGCCGTCATCTCGTGCCCTCCCTCCAGTCAGTGCCTCACGTATGCGAGCATTGTGCGATTGGCATGCGCGGCGACCGTCCGATACGATGGCACGGTACGCCCGTCGCGGCGTAGATGCCACCCGTCTCAGCATGAGCGCGGCCGTTGGACGGCGCGCCATCGTCCCCACCCCACCCGCTGCCGTGAGGCACTCGTGTTGTTTCACCCCAAGCTCCGCCCGCTCCTGGTTCGTCTGCGTCCGCACTCGCCGGGGATCGCGGTTTCTGCGGGCGTTCTCGTCGTTGTCGGCGCTGCCGTGATCGGGCTGACATCGATCGTCGGGCCGTCGCAGCAACACGGTGCCGAGCACGCGGGCCGTACCTCGGACGGGGCCGGTTCATCCGAGACGACCGATGTCGTGATCGCGCCGGCAACCGCGGCCACGACAGTGCCGCCGAACCTCCCGCCGATCGACCGGCTGACGGCCGGAGCCAACCCGGACGAAGTCGCGCGGCAGCTTGAAGACCTGCCCGCCGGCCGCTGGTCGTATGCATTCCATACGGCGGCCGGGCGTCCCTCGATCCCCGTGCCGCCAACGCCGCCGCCGCGCCGGGTGATGCCGGTCTTACCCGCGTCGGCGCTCGGCTTCGCCTGGCCGCTCCACGGCGCGATCACGAGCGTGTTCGATGATCGCCATCCCCTCGGCATCGATATCGCGCCGGCCGAAGCGATGGGACTGGTGCTGGCGGCACGGGAGGGCACCGTCATCGCCGCCGGCGGCGATCCGTGTTGCGGCTATGGTTATTACGTCATGCTGGACCACGGCGCCGGGGTGACATCGATCTACGGACATCTCCGCGAGACGCCGTCGTTCCAACCCGGCGAGCGGATCGAACGCGGCACCGTGCTGGGCGTCGCCGGTGATACCGGGCACAGCTTCGGTGTCCACCTGCACTTCGAGGTGCGCCTGAACGGCGTTCCAGTCAACCCGGAGGCGGCGCTCACCGGCGGGCAACTGATACCACGACCGGCGCGAGTCACAGACGAGACGCCGGACGCGCCGGACCCGCAGGATGGCGACCCGCACGCCGAGATACCCGCACCGATCGGCAGCGAGCCGGCGGATGCCGCGCCGCTCCCTGATGAGTCCCGTGCCGCCGGGGAACCAGCGCCGCCCGACGAGGGCACTGCGACCTCACCGGTGCCATCGATCGAGGAATCGACCGAAGCGCCGCCGTCGCCAACGTCCGAACCAACGCCTGAATCTATGCCCGCCCCAACACCGGCCGCCGTCATGCCGGTTCCGGCCGCCGCGAGCGAAGCGACGCCTTCCCCTACCCCGGCGCCGCGAGCACCAGCGCCAACGGGCACCGCGATGCCATCGTCGACGCCAACCGAAACAGCGTCACCATCGCCGGCCGCGGCCGCATCGCCCACACCAGTGTCCGCCGCGAGGGCGGCGTCATCGGTGCCGATACGGACATCCGCATCGCCGGCGCCTGGATCGTCGCCGGCTCCTTCAGCGTCGCCATCGCCTACACCAACCGGGGCACCATCGCCAAGCGACAGTCCCAGCCCGACGCCACGTTGCGACACGGTCCACTTCCCGGCCACCGATGGGTTCATTCAGATCAAGTCTGATGGTCTCGGCCTGCGGTCCCTCATCGCCGAGCGGTGCGCGGGCAGTGATTCGACGACGGTGTCCGTCCAGCCATTGGCCGATTTCCGCTGTATCGCGGATCTCGTCGAGCAAGATACGATCCAGCGGCTGTTGCCGCTACCGGCAGCGGCGCCATCAGATTGGCCATCGCCGCCGAAGGAAATGCGCTGGCGGGTCGAGTCCGAGGAGATTCGAACCGGTACCACACTCCGCGTGACGTGCCGGCCGTCCTCCCTGCCCGATTGATCGATAGCCGAAGCCCGTCGAGCATCAGTTGAAAACCGAGGCACGCGCCCGCGTGCACATCGCTTTGCTCGTTGCGAAGCACTCACGTAGGATGAGGCCGCATGAGCTAGGTTGGAGAGATGCGGAGTGTCCGAACAGGGTGAGCAGCGCGACTACGCAAGCGGCCTGCGCGCGGGACGAGACGGCAGCGAGCGTTGGCTCTCCGTCTATGAAGTCGCCGCGATGGTGCTTCAGCATCCGGACACCGTCCGCCGCTGGATTGCGGATGGACTGATCGAGGCCGAGGATCGCGGCCGGTTGGGACTCCGTATTCCTGAGGGTGAGGTCCAGCGCTACCTGGCCGGCAACTTCATATCCGACAAGCGCAATCCCGCCAACCACGCGCTCAGCTCGAACGTGGTCAACGCGATTGCGACGACGAACCAGCCGCGGGAGCGCGAGATTGCCGGCGCAGGCTGGCCCTTCAACCACCGCGTCGAGGACTCCGGTCGGCCGATCGCCGACGAAGGTGACGCGCCGGCCGATCAATCCCAACCACCGGCGCCGGAGCCCGCGCCCCCGATCCCAGAGCCGACCGCACAACCCTGAGCCTTCACGACCAAGGCGCCAGAACACCAAAATGATCTGATCCTCGGTGTTTTGGCGCCTTGGTCGTGAACACCCCCGTTAGAGGGGTGCCTCATGCGGCTCCCAGAAAGGGAACGGATTTTCGTCGCTGAGCGTCGCCCGACAATAGGGGCAGACCTCGAGATGGCACTCGGGGCAGCGCTGATCGAAGGCGGCGACGACGGCGTCGAGCACCTCGTGGCAGTCAGTACAGACGATCGACGCCTCCGACCAATCGAAGACCAGGCCGCAATCGAGGCAGATCGCCTCGGTATCGGCATCGGCAGGACAGGCGATGTCGGGAAAGAGGTCGAGATAGAAAGTCTTGGTGAAGCGGGAATGACACCGCGGACACATGGGCGGCCTCTGCGGTCTGAACTGGGTCCAGTGTATCCGGCTAACCCTCCCTGCTGCCAGCGCCAGGCGTCACCGACCAGCCGCACCACGGCGTTATCCGATCCGAACCGATCTGCTACGATGGCACACGTACACCCACGGGCGATTAGCTCAGTTGGCCAGAGCATCTCGTTTACACCGAGAGGGTCGGGGGTTCGAGTCCCTCATCGCCCACCAGCGTTCAAGATTCAGAACCCGTCCAATAGTGGACGGGTTCTCTGCATATCCCACCGGCTTGCTAACCATTTGCTAACAGGCGCTGGAATCGCGCTGTCTGCTCGGCACCCGACCCGGCGATCACATGCGCGTAAATGTCGCCGGTGATTGCCACCGACGCATGGTCCATCTGTGTGCTTACCCACTTGAGGCCCGCTCCAGAAAGCAACATCAACGACCTATACGTGTGCCGAAGGTCGTGAAAGCGAAGCGGTCCGAAGTCCGCCCGCTTGACGATGGCCCGGAAGGCACGGCGAAGGTTTGAGGGATCGGGTGCGCCCGGCTCACGGGTGCGGCGTCACCGTGACCGTGATCGTGCCGGTGTAGGTGCCGGCGTCGGCGTTTGCCGGGACCGTCAGGCTAAAGACCGGCGTGACGGTCACCTCCTCAACGGCGGCTTCCCCCGACCAGCGAGAGAACGTCACGCCGCCGGTCGTCGGCGCTGGCACAACCAGCGCCTGCGCCAGGCGCGATTGCGTCGGTCCAGTGGTGATCGGTACGCAACGCCCGCGGTAGCCACGTTCGTTCGGGCAACCCGCCCAAGAGGACAGCATATGGCCCTTGTCGCAACGAGCACCAGTCGTTCGATAACACCTCAACGTGCAGAACAGGTCGCGATTCTCCCAAATCGCGGACTCCGCAAACGACGGCATTATCTGCCGGCCACGAAGACGGGTAACTTGAAGCCCTCTTGTTCACGAAACGTGACTCGCACTCGCTGGCCAACCGCGAGGGTCTCAGGATCCGCGTTCACCACATGGCTGACCATGCGGAAGCCCGCATCCATGTCGATGAACGCGATTACATACGGTATCATCATGCTGAACGCGGGATCCGCCGCGCGCCTCACGGTTGTGAACGAATAGATCGATCCTTCGCCACGATCTGCCCTCCACTCCATGTTCCAGCCATGGCAGTAACGGCAACGCGCTCGTGGAAACCACTGGGGCTTCCGGCACTCGACGCACATCTGGACGAGGAACTCTCCGCGCCCGCACCCGGCCCAGAATGGCGCCGCGTCTTCGGTCACAAACGGTATCGGTAAGGTGTCCATTTATGCCTCCACCCCGAGGATTGTGGTAGGGAACCTCGAAACGTGAGAGCCATATCCCTGGATCAGGGCAGTCTTCGCGGCAGGAACTTGACAGAAGGCATCGCCGCGAAGCTGACGGACCGCTTCAGTGAACATGAACATCCCTCCGGCGTAGCCACAATGACAGTAGCCCATCAAACCGCCGTGAGTGTTTACCGGAATCGCACCGTCGATGGCAGTATTCCCTGCGGCGATGAATTCGGCGCCCTTGCCGTCGGGCGCATAGCCTAGGCCCTCAACGAACAGGCTCGGGAGTATCGGGAAGGCATCGTAGACGAAGGCCACATCGATCCCCTCTCGCGTGAGTCCCGCCTCGGTGAGTGCCCGGGCGGAGGACGCTCTCGAGGCCGTACGGGGTGTGTAGAGATCCTCGACTTGGCTCATATGCTCGTGCACCTTTCCATAACCGGATCCGAACGCGATGCTTCGTCCCTTGATAAAGACGGGCTTCTTCCGCGCCACAGCCGCCGATTGCGCGGAGGTCAGGACAAGGGCGGCCGCACCATCGGACACGAGCGCACATTCGAGGAGGTGAATGGGGTCCGAGATGAGTCGGGACGAGAGCACGTCGGAGACGGTCGGGCGCTGACCATGGCAATGGGCGACCGGGTTATCCGCGGCATAGAGGCGGAGTTGGGCGGCAACGCCGGCGAGCGACTCTGGCTGCACCTGGTAGTCGTGCATGTAGCGGCGTGTCATGAGGGCGAAGAACGCGACTGGGGAAAGGCCGTATGGGACCTCGAACTCGTGGCCCATGACTTCGGCCATACGCTCCTGAGGTGACGCGGCAATCGAGGCCGAGCGCAGCGCGTCGCCGCCCACGACGAGGACATTCGTCGCATAGCCTGAGAGGATGCTCATGGCGGCGTTGTGAATGGATTGTCCGCTGGCGGCGCCTCCAAGTGCGTCGGTCAGCACGTACCTGAGGGACTCGGCCGACATCCCCAAGTATTCGGCCACGGACTGCGCATAGCGGAGCC
The DNA here is from genome assembly GCA_050184225.1 of Dehalococcoidia bacterium. Taxonomy (GTDB): domain Bacteria; phylum Chloroflexota; class Dehalococcoidia; order CAUJGQ01; family CAUJGQ01; genus JBFXAN01. The sequence continues at coordinate 101,397 of JBFXAN010000001.1, forward strand.
GGGTGTCGGTGAGCGAGTTGGGACTCACGATGCCGTCGATCGCATCGAGTGAAAGTCCAGCGTCGGCCAGCGCGGCATCGGCCGCCTCCGCGAGTAAGGCGAACGAACTCTTTCCGTTGGCCCGTCCGACCCCTGCCTCCCCAATCCCAACGATGGCGATGCCGCCGTTCCAACCGCTCATCGACTTTCCCTTTCAAGCTCCAAACCGAAGAGACGGGCTGCATTACAGCTGGCGATCTTGTCGCGATCCTCGGCGGGAAGTGGAAGATCCGCGAAGCACGCGACATCCTTGCGAGCATCGCTTCCGGGATAGTCCGTACCGAACAGTATGCGGTCGGCTCCCACTTCTCCAATGAATGTCACGAGTTCGTCGGATCTCATCCCAAGTCGCCAGAGCGATGTGTCGAGATACACGTTTGGACTTTCTGCGAGGAGCGCAAAGATGTCGTCGCGGTACCAGGCGGCACCGCCCAGGTGGGCGAGAATGAGTTTCAGATCCGGGAACTCACGTACCACCGGGAGCCACTCGTTCGGCGCAGCGTGCTCGCGTTCAAAGAGGGTGTTGGGGAGGATGTGACGGTACATTTCCTCCTGATGTGGGCCTCCGTGAGCCAGGACGGGGATTTGCAGGTCGAGTGCGGTCTCCCAGAGGCGCATGGCATCGGGATCGGTGGGAGCAGTTTCGACAACGGCACCCTGGAACTTCAGGCCGACGAAATTGAGTTCTCGGACGCACCGGGTGAGTTCGGTAGCTGATCCTTCGTCCGGCCTTCCAACGACGGCCATGCCGTAGAGGCGTCCCGGCATTCGTGCGACGAGTGTAGCGACATAGTCGTTCGCGGTGCGAACGAGCCGCGGGTTGGCGACGTGTTCGTTGACGAGGCCCACATCGATAAGACCCTCGTCCAGGAGCTCGAGGTAGCCGTCGGCGTCGATGGTCGTGCCTACCTCGACCCCCATCTCCGCGCTGACCGCGGCTATCTTGGGCGCAATATTCTTTGGAAACACATGCACATGAACATCGATGAGCACTGCCTCACCGCCTTCCCAGTTATCTACCGACCACTCGGATGATTTTAAGCGCAAGGTCACGTTGCGGTCAACGGGCTGCGGACAGGCCCGCGGCGTTCGGCCGTCACGTGTGGTCTTCGGCTCCCTCGGCGGATGGCTTCCATCCGCGGAGGCCATTTTGTCTCGACCAGTCGGTAGGGTTACGCTCGTAATCAGCAAACGTGTGCTTGGGGAGGGATGCGATGAAGTTCCTGGAAGGAATCAAGGTCATCGACTGCGGGACTATGGGCCAGGGGCCACTCACCGGGACCGCATTGGCGGATCTCGGAGCGGACGTGATCAGGATCGAGCCAGCGCAAGCCACCGATCCGCTACGCGCGAACGAGCAACTCTGGGGAGTTCGGCTGCGCTTCCCGACACGCGACGGCGGCGAGATCCACCTCGGCTTCGAGCCCTACAATCGCGGTCAGCGCGGTATGACCCTGAACCTCAAGTCATCCGGCGGCCAGCAGCTTCTCCGGAAGCTCGTTTCGCAATCCGATGTCTTCATCCAGAATTGGTCGCGTCGGGTCGCGTCAGGACTGAAGCTGGACTATGACTCGTTACGTACAGCGAAACGCGACATCGTCTATCTCGAAAGTTCAGCTTTCGGATCTGCCGGCCCGGATCGCGATGCACCCGGCCTGGACGCGATGGGGGTGGCCTTCGCCGGCTTGATGTACCTCTCATCACCCCACGGCAGTCCCCCGCAATATCCCGCCGGGGGGCTTGGCGATGCGGCCGCTGCATTGACGGGCGTTGCCGCCATCCTCGGGGCGCTCTTTCGAAAGGCGAGGACCGGCGAAGGTGCTAACGTCGAGATCTCGCAGGCGGGAGCGCTAATATGGCTGGAGAGCCTCCCTATTCTCGCGGCATCCGTGACGAAGAGCGCGATGCGCGCTCGACCGAGGTCGAGCGAGGCAAACCCCCTCTTCAACTTCTACCGCTGTCGAGATGAGCGGTGGATCATGCTTGGGGAATGGCAGCCTGAGCGAAAGCTGAAAGAGCTCTACTCTGAGCTCGGGCTGGCGAGGTTGCAGGAGGACGAGCGATTCAACACATTCGCTGCAATCCGGCAGCATCACACGGAGCTCATCGCCGAACTCGACGCAGCCTTCGCGCAGAAAAATTCCTCCGATTGGATCGCGCTCCTCAGACGTCATCAGATCCTCGTGAGTGTCGTGAACTCGGTCACTGACCTCATTGATAACGAACAGGCGCGTGCCAACGGATATATTCAGGACTACCCGCATCCCGTGTACGGCAACATCAGCACCGCAGTCTTTCCGATGAAGTGCGATGGTGTGGCCCTGACGCCTGCCGGAGCGGCGCCGGCATGGGGACAACACACGACCGAGATCCTCGCCGAGTGGTGTGGCCTCGGCATCGATGAAGTCGCGAGCCTGTACGCAGCGGGGACACTGTAGCTCACCGTAGGCTCTGGCGTGCCAGGTGCCTGGCCGGACTATATAGGAGCCGTCGAGATGGCAAGGACCAAGAGTATCCCCCCCGTTACACATGACGATGTCCTGCAGACTGCGGCGAAGATGTTCCGAGAACGAGGATACCTCGGAATGTCGATGCATGACCTGTCTGCTGCGCTCGGCCTGCAGAAGGCATCCCTCTACTATCACGTGAAGAGCAAGGAGGAATTGGTCAGGGAGATCCTCGTGACGGGCATGGGCCACGTCATCTCGAGGATGCGCGAGGTCGTCCGCTCACAAACAACGCCGTCGCAGCAGCTCCGGCAGGCGCTGCGTGTCCAGGTAGAGGCAATGTGCGGCGACTATGCTTACGTCCAGGCGACGGCAATGACTGATGCCAATATGCTGTCTCCTGACGCGCGTGCAGAATTCATCCGGCTCCGAGACGACTTCGAGCACCTCGTTCGTTCGATCGTTGAGGCTGGTATCGAGCTGCATGAGTTCCCGGAATGCGACGTGGGCCTGACGGTCAAGGCGATCCTCGGGATGTGTGGCTGGCTCGTGGTCTGGTACGACCCGAAAGGCAGACTTTCGCCCACGGAAATCGCAGACAGATTCGGGGACCTCATCCTGGGTGGGCTACTCGTCCGTCCGGTGACAAACGACGGTCTATAACTCTGACGCCTGCCCTGGGTTTCGCCGTAGCGAGAAGCAGCCGGAGCATCTTACCGACCGCGGTGCCGCATAGTGCGCCCACGGCGGAATCCTGCTGCCTTGCCGACGGCGCGAGAAGAGCACCTTCCGCGCAGAAGGCATGTCCGAATGGTAGAGCGAGATGCCCCTCGCTGTTGACACCTGTGGAGCGCCTACGGTAGAATCCCGAAATCTACCGATGGGTCGGTAGTTTATTGCACCGAACACCGATGACGTCGCGATGTTGTTCGACTGAGTGGTCGGTAGATTAAGTCTCGAGGGGGCGGACAGTGAATCAGGAACTCAGCCAACGGCAGTTGAGCCGCCGAGAGTTGCTGAAGGCCACCGGTATAGCTGCCGCGGGCCTCGGCATTTTGCCGCTGGTTGGTTGCGGAGACGAGGACAACAATTCCGGCAGCTCGACCGGCGCGGGCGCGGCCACGGAGACCGTCAACGTTGGCTTGCTCTTCCCGCTCACCGGCGTTGCATCGGGTTTCGGCACGCCGATCGTCGATGGCTTTCAGTTCGCGTTTGAGCGAATCAACGAGGCCGGTGGTGTCCGCACGCCAGATGGCAAGTCGCTCTTGATCAATCCCGTCCTCGTAGATACCGAAAGCTCTCCAGATGTGGCACCGCGAAAGGCGGAAGAGCTCGGGAACCGCTCGGACATCCTCGCGGTGACGGGAGTCTCACAGAGCGCCGCCGTCCTTCAGGTTGCTCAGGTGCTCGCGCGATTGCGTGTCCCGTTCTTCACGTCGATCGACGCACGTGAAGAACTAGTGACTTCCGGGTTCAACCAAACGTTTCGGATTACGCCTGGGTTCGCGGAGGCGCCGCGGTTCATCGTCCGTGCGATGGACGAGTTGGGAAAGAAGGCAGGCCGGCCAATGCGGCGCGTCGCCATAGTCTATCACCGTGGCGTCCCCCTCGTGGGCGATGTGCTCGAAGAGGAGGCCACGGCCCTCGGAATCACCGTGGCGGAAAAGGTTAGCTACGATCCGCAGACCCAAGATTTCAGCGCGCTGTTCGTGCGTTTCAAGACGGATGGGATCGACGGACTGATTCTGAATCCCCTCGCAGCAGACGCCATCCGCGCGGTCCAAGCCATGAAGCAAGTCGATTTCAACCCGCTTGGCGTGGGCGCGCATGCTGGTGGCTTCAACGATGCCGGGTTCGTCACAACGCTCGGCTCCGACGCGAACAATCTCCTGACGGCCACGTGGTTCCTCCCCAGCGACAACATCGCCGGTTCTGAAGCGATCGTTGCGGCCTGGAAGACGAAGCACCAGGCCGATCTACCGCTGCTTGCACCCTTGGGGATAAGCGGGGCCGCCGTCCTCGCAAACGCCCTCGCGCGCGCGACCGAGACAAGCCGGGACGCGCTCATCGAGGCGTTTCGAACCACCGACATGGCAGTGGGGGATGACGGCTACCTCCTACTTGACGGATGCCAGTTCGACGAGCATGGCGCGAATACGAAGTTCCGGCACGTCGTAGGGCAGTTCCAGGACGGTGTCGTGAAAGCCGTGTGGCCCGAAGAGTACGCGACAGTTGACGTCGTCTGGCCACGCCAGGCCTAGGACTGACATACCATGCCGGGTGAACTCACTGTCCTTTCGCAGGCGCTGCTCGTCGGCACGGTCGCGGGGCTCGTGTACGCGCTCGTCAGCACCGGCTTCTCGCTGACCTTCGGCCTCATGCGCGTGGTCAATTTTGGGCATGGCGCCTTCGTCATGGCGGGGATGTACTTCGCGCTGGAACTGTTCCACCGGTACGGAATCAGCCCGTACTGGTCGGCCCTCGCTGCGATTCCAACCGCCTTCGTGAGCGGATCAATCATCTACCGGTACCTGTTCCAGCCAATCCTGTCGAAGCCGTTAGAGATGCAGTTTCTGGTCGGGATCGGAATTGCAATCGTCGCCGAGAACGCAAGCCTCTATCTCTTCGGGTCGGACATCCGCGGCGTCAACATCGAGCCATCGACCTACCGGATCGGAGTCGGCGATGTCGGCATGTCGATGGCGCAGCTCATTGCTTCTGTCGGCGCGATTCTGCTCGCGTGCCTGTTGACGTACGCCATCTACCGGACCGCATTCGGTCGCCGTCTTAGGGCGGTAGCCCAAGATCCGGAAGCAGCACGGCTCTGCGGTGTCCGCGTGGAAAGGACGAATCTGGTGGCCTTCGGGATTGGCACTGCGGCGGCCGGCATAGCGGGCGCGCTTATCATCCCATTCTCAACGGTCGCACCGACAACCGGCCTTGACTTCAGTCTCCGCGCGTTCATGGTGCTGGTGATCGCCGGCGTGGGGAGTATCCCGGGCCTCATTGTGGCGGGTGTGTTGCTGGGCGTGACAGAAAGCGTCTCAGGCGCCTATCTGCCGTCCGCGTGGGCGCAAGTGATCGCGTTGGGCGTCGTGGTGCTGGTCATGATCATTCGCCCGCAGGGAGTGTTCAGGCGTGAAACCTGGTAGTGCGGGTGCGAGGGTGGCACGCATCGAGGGACGGCAGCCACACCGGATCCTGAAAACAAGCTGGATCGTGGTCGTTCAGGGCAACTGGCAGCTTTGCGTGTTGGCCATCCTCCTGCTTGGGTCGATCGCCATTCCGCTTCGCAACGATCCGTACTACGTGAGCCTGGGCACCAGTACGCTGATGGCGGTCTACCTCGCCTCTTGCTGGAACCTTGCGGGCGGGTACGGCGGCTTGCTTTCACTCGGACACGCCGCATTCTTTGGCATCGGCGCCTATTCCACTGCGTACCTCTATACCAGCCACGATGTCAATCCGTGGCTTGGCTTGCTCGCGGGTGCCGTGCTTTCGGCGATCGTGGCCATCTTGATTGCGCTGTGTGCCTTTCGGTTCAAGGTCAAAGGCTTCTACTTCGCGTTGCTCACGTTTGCCGTGGCATTGCTCGTGCCAGCTCTGGTCCTGACCTCGGACGCACTTGGCGGAGCCGAGGGCATCTTCCTTCCGTTGGAAGACGACGCGCTCCTCCTCCAGATGTCGGACCGGCGTTTCTTCTTTTGGGTGTTCTTTGCCCTAGTCATTATCGTGATCGCCATTACCACTGCGCTCGAACGGTCGCCTTTGGGCACCAAGCTCCGAGCAGTGCGTGAGGACGAGGATGCCGCCGAGTCCCTTGGCGTCCCGGCCGCCCGGCTGCGTCTCCTCCTGTTCGCAGGGAGCGCGGCGTTGACCGCCTTTGCCGGCGGCGTTTTCACCTTCCAGACGCTGCTCACCCACACCGAGACGTCGTTCGACCTGGGTCGATTCTTCAATGCGATCGTTGCTGTGATCGTGGGTGGTCAGGGAACACTGGCAGGTCCGGTGTTCGGCGTGATCGCGCTCACCGGGATCAACGAGTCGCTCACAAACCTCCCCATTACGTCCCAGCAAGCGGCCGCCTTAGCGAAGCTCTGCTTTGGCTGCCTGCTCATCGCAACCGGGTTGCTGTTCAGTCGCGGCATCGTCGGGCTGATCGAGACCATCGCTTCCCGAGTCGCGGCCACGGTTGGGGTTCGGCCCGACTCCTCGCGCGCTCAGGCCACGGTGGGTGTCGAGCAAGCGCTCGAATCCGACGTCCAGTTTGCTCCCTCGTATCTCAAGATAGAGGCGGCCAACGACGGGAAGGCCCCCGCCCTTTCAGTGAGGGGGTTGACCAAACGCTTCGGTGGGCTGGTCGCCGTGGACGATGTCTCCTTCGACGTGAAGCGAGGGCAGATCCTGGCGCTCATCGGACCGAACGGTGCCGGAAAGTCGACGGTGCTCGAGATGTGCGCGGGCGCGCAGCAGGCCACCGGCGGGGATGTCTACCTGGATGGACACTTGGTGACGGGCGCACCGCCTCACCGTATGAGCCGCATGGGGCTTGGCCGAACGTTCCAGAACACGCGACCGTTTACGGGCATGACCGTTCTGGACAATGTCCTTGTCGCGACGAGCCGATCAGCCCAGCGAACGGATGAAGCGCGATCCAGGGCGCTTGAGTGCCTGGAGCTGGTGGGCCTCCTTCCGGCGCCAGGTCCGTACGCGTTGGGCTCCCACCTGAGCACGGGACAGCGCAAGCGCCTTGAAGTGGCCCGGGCGCTGGGTGGGGAAATCAACGTACTGCTCCTAGACGAACCATTCGGCGGCCTCGACGAGCGGAGCCAGGGTCCACTCGTACGGCTCCTCCGCTTTCTCAGCGATCAGGGAATGGCCATCGTCCTCGTAGAACACAAGCTCGGCGTGGTCGCTGAGCTCGCGGACGACATTCTTGCCTTGGAGCGTGGGCGGGTGATTGCGCGGGGGACTCCGGAGCAAGTCCTGTCTAACGATCGTGTGATCGAGTCCTATATCGGTGGCAAACCCCATGCGAACTGAGGCGACGGATATAACTGGCTCAGTTGCGGATACATCGGCCGAGCTCCTGACCGCCTCGAACATCGATGTGTTCTACAACTCGCTGCAGGCGCTCTGGTCCGTCTCCTTTCACCTCCATCGGGGCGAGACCGTGTGCTTGCTCGGGGTCAACGGCTCTGGAAAGAGCAGTTGCCTCAAGGCGGTGATGGGCATTGTTCGCGCCGTCGGCGGTCATGTGATATTCGACGGCCAGCGAATCGACCGGCTGGCAACGGAGCGACTGGCGGAACTGGGACTGGTTCTCGTTCCCGAACGTCACCGTGTATTTCCAAAGCTGACGGTCCACGAGAACCTGTTCGTAGGGGCGACCCCGCGGCGGGCTAGACCTGCGATGCGGCAGACGATGGAGCATGTATTCGAACTCTTTCCGCGGCTCTATGAACGGCGTCAGCAGTTGGCCGGCTCGATGAGTGGGGGCGAGCAGCAGATGCTGGCGATCGGCCGGGGACTCATGGCGTGCCCGAAACTCCTTCTCCTCGACGAGCCCTATCTCGGCCTCGCCCCGCGAGCAAGGGATGAGGTCGCGCAGGTACTCACCCAACTCCGGGCCTCCGGGCTGTCGATCCTTTTCATCGAACAGAGCGTCGTCGATTCGGTGGCGATCTCCGACCGAGCGTACGTGCTCGATGCGGGCCGCATCGTTTGGCAGGGACCGGCCGAACAATTGCTCAGCGATGATGCGACGACTCAGGCGTATTTTGGCTTCAGAAAGGGGTAGCGCCGACAAGGCCAAACGATATGGACTGGAACTACGAATGTCTCGACGTCCGGCAAGAGGCTAATCTTCTCACGATCACGCTGAACCGGCCGGAACATCTGAATGCGGTCAATGCCCGCATGCACGGGGAACTCGCGGACCTATGGTCGCGGCTGAACATCGTCGATGACATCCGCTGCATTGTCCTCACCGGCGCGGGGCGGGCATTCTGCAGCGGTGGCGATGTCTCTGCGATGTTGAATGGCGAGTTTGGCGAGCATCCCACCCCCAACTTGTTCGCCAACGAGCGCCGACTCTTTCGAGGGTTGCTCGGCGTCCGGCAGCCAGTCATCGCGGCTGTCAACGGTGACTGCGTCGGGCTTGGCGCGTCCATGGCCCTCCTGACCGACTATGTGGTCATGTCTGAGCACGCGCGGATAGGCGACCCGCACGTGCGCGTCGGCCTGGTCGCCGGGGATGGCGGCGTTCCGCTCTGGCCGCTACTCGTGGGCATGCACCGTGCGAAGGAGGCGCTCTTGACCGGGAGGCTGTACTCGGCACAGCAGGCGTATTCCATGGGGCTGGGGAACGAGGTAGTCCCAGCGGGGGCAGTTGTCGATCGGGCGCTCGCAGTCGCCCGGGAGGTCGCGGAGAATCCACCGCTTGCTGTGCAGTGGACGAAGTTGGCCCTCAATAAAGTCCTCGGAGAGGCCGTCGAGGCGTCATTCGATGTCGGACTGGCACTCGAGATGCTCACGTTCGTTTCCGAGGATCACAAGCGTGCTCTGGAAGCCTTCCTGACGAAGACAGCCGCCGAATACCGCGGGTTCTAAGCGATGCTCGAGAACTTCCGCGTTGTCGACCTCAGTGAATCAATCTCAGCGGCGTTCGCGACGAAGCAGCTGGCGGACTTTGGAGCGGACGTCGTCAAGGTCGAGCGTCCCGGCGGCGATCCCGTACGCCAGGCCGGTGCCAAAGCCGCGGGTTCGACTTGGAGCCGGAATCCGCTCTTCCAGTACCTCAACACGAACAAGCGGAGCATCGGCCTCGATCTCGAGCATCCTGGCGGGCGCGAGGTCCTCGAGCGGCTCATCCGCGGCGCCCACGTGTTTGTCGACTCCCTGCCGCACGACCAAGCGACGGCCCTCGGCATCACCTGGGAACGGGTGACCGCGTGGAATCCCGACGTGATCCACGCCGCCATCACTCCATTCGGCCGTTCGGGAGCCTATCGAGACTGGCGCGCGTCAGAGATCGTCCTTTACGCGATGGGCGGCGAGATGTACAGCACAGGGTTGGCCGAACGCGAACCGATCAAGCTCGCCGGGCATGTATCCGAGATTGAGGTCGGCTCAGTGGCCGCGGTCGCCATTCTTGGCGCTCTTGTTGCTCAGCAGGCAGGTCAGGGCGGGGACTACCTTGACATCTCAGGCTTCGAGGTCCAGATGGCGGGGATCGACCGGCGCTCATCGTCGTTGCTGGGCTATCAGTATACGGGTGAGATCACCCCGCGTCGCGGCGGATGGTCGGCGGGAGGGTTCCCCGCTGGCATCTACCCATGCAGTGATGGCTACTTCGAAATTTCGGCTGGCCCTGCCTACTGGACGCGCATGGTCGCGATGCTGGGCCACCCACCGGCACTGCTCGATCCGAAGTGGACAGCACCTGGAGCGAACGGGAGCCCGTCCCTTCGAGAGGAGTTCGACTCGCTGTTCTTGGAATGGACGATGCAACGAACCCGGACCGAGATCTGGGAGGCAGCGCAAGCCGCGCATGTATTCGTGGGCCCACTGAACTCGATGCAGGACCTTCTGGTGGACCCTCATCTGGCGCAGACCGGGGCCTTGGTGACGGTTTCGGTAGGTAAGGACCAGTACACAATGCCGGGCGCGCCGCTGAGGTTCAATCGGGCGCAGGGGTGGCGATTGAGTCGCGCCGCGCCGGACGTTGGCCAGGATACGGAGGACATCCTGACCGAATTGGGGATGCAGGCCCCTCAGGTGCATCGCCTGCGAACGGAAGGAGCGATCGCATGACAGACAACCAGTCGCGTTCATCGTCGCCGTTGGCCGGCCTGCGTGTGCTCGATCTGACCGTCGCGTGGGCGGGTCCCTACGCGACCATGTTGTTGGCCGACCTCGGGGCCGAGGTCATTCGGGTTGAGAACATCCACGTCTTCCCGAGCATGACGCGAGGGATGCAACCACGGCCGGCGGCCGAGTTCATTCGCTCGCAGATCGCCCAGGTTGGAGGCTATCCGGACCGAGACCCAGGGCACCGTCCCTGGAATCGTTGCCCATTCTTCAACGTCCATGCGAGAAGCAAGCGTAGTGTGACGCTCGACCTTCGCAAGGAAGAAGGGATGTCGCTCTTCTGGCGCCTCGTCGAGATCAGCGATGGGCTGATCGAGAACAACGCTCCCGACACGCTCGAGAAGCTCGGGATTACTTGGGAGCGGCTCCGGGAGAGGAACGACCAGTTTATCCTCGTGAGGATGCCGGCGTTTGGCTCCGGGCCGTATGCAGGCTACCGCGCGCTCGGGACTCATCTCGAGGCATTCCTCGGGCAGACGATGCTGCGGAGGTATCCGGACATGGATCCCTCGATGAACAGCACGACCTTCAGCACGGACTTCCTCGGTGGGTCCGCGGCTGCTGCGGCTTTCCTGATGGCCCTCCTCGGCCGACGAAGCACAGCGCGAGGCTGCGCTGTAGAGGTCCCTCAAGCGCAAAATGGCCTGGCCCTGGTAGCAGACGCGCTCATAGAGCGAGCCATGCGTGGCCAGGAGCCGGAGGCGCGTGGTAATCGGGATCATAGCGTGATCCAGGGTTGCTATCCATGCCGGGGCGAAGATCAATGGGTCGTCCTGCGGGTAGAGACTCCTGAAGAATGGGCCAGGTTGAAGGCGCAGGCCGGACAACCGGAATTGACCAGCCTGAAATTCATCGAGGTCGTCACGGACTCCAAGGTCCATGATCGCGTCGACGCCGTGCTGTCGGAATGGACGAGCACGCAGGACTCGGCGGCCCTCGCCGACCTGCTGCAAGGCGACGGCATCATCGCCGGGCCAGTAATCGACCATGAACGGGCGTATCGTGATCCTCATTTGGCTGACCGTCAGTTCTTCGTCCGGCTGGAGAACGAAGATTGTGGCACGCATCTCTACCCGGGGGCAGCCTGGCACTCGCTGAGGCGGCCAGTGGCATTCCAGCGCGGCCCGGTCCTGCTTGGAGAGGACAACGAGTACGTCCTCCGCGAGTTGCTTGCGATCTCGGACGCTGAGTACCGACGGATGGAGCGCGATGGGCTCATTGGCACGGAGTACTCACTCCATTAGCTCATAGGGTGAGCCGAGGCACGGCCGTTGCAAGAGCCGAACGGCATCAGCCGCTCGACAAAGGCAACCGTCTTCGCTCATATCATCGGCCCCTTTACCTCGAACACCAGAGTGAATGGCGCGAACCTCGTCACGATCGTCGAAATCCCATGACCATCCACCGTCCGCTCGTCGTTCATCCTCGTTCTGCACGATCAACCCTATGAGCGAAACCTTGCCACTGCGGCCGGTGAGCGCAGTGGCTGCGGCGTGCAGTGTGGATGATGGCGACGGTCAATTGCACACGAGATGCGGCGTGTGCAGTCACATTGACCGGTTTCATCCCGTGTAACTGACAAATCTACAAGCTACCTTGACATGACGGTCATCGGGTCTTTAGGATTCCGACACTGTCCACCTGGGGCCGAGAAGGAGTGCAGTGTTTCTGAGGAGGGGGAAGGTGAGAGACACGATGCGTAGGACACGGCTTGCCGGAGGGAGGATGCGGCGGCGTAAATTTCTGGGAACGGCGGGTATGACCGCCGCTGGCCTCGCAACACTGGTGGCATGCGGGGGCGACGAGGATGACAGCACGTCACCGCAAACGGCCGCCCAAACCAGCGTTCCATCAGATCCGAATCAGGCAGGCTCCCGCTCAGCCGGGCAGGCTGCTCAGGGGCAATGGGAAGGTCTCAAACGCGGCGGGACGTACGTGGCGGGTGGAGTGTTCTCGAATGATCCGCCCTCGCTTGACCCGTACGCTCATCTGAGCTTTCTCGCGCAGTATATCGGCGTTCACTCGTACGGCCGGCTGCTCAAGTTCAAGACCGGACCTGGTGTGACGCCACTGGCCGAGATCATCCCCGATCTGGCGGAGAAGTATGAGCTCACGGATAACGCCCAAACTTGGGTGATCACGCTGCGCCCAGGGGTCAAATTCCACAACAAACCGCCACTGAATGGGCGCGAACTGACGATGGAAGACGTCTCCTCCAGCTACGAGCGCTTTCGGGCGCAGTCGCCGAACAGCGGTTCGCTCGCGTTCGTCGACCGGATCGAGACGCCGGATACCCGCACGCTCGTGTTCAAGCTGAAGCACCCCTACGCGCCGTTTGACGAGTTGCTGGCGTCACCGAACGGCCTCTGGGTGATGTCGAAAGAGGCGAACAGCGGCCAGATCGACCCGGCGCAGATCGAGAACGTGATCGGGACGGGGCCGTGGGTGCTGGACCAGTACCGGCCGTCCTCCGAGATCTCCTTCGCCGGCAACACGGCGTACTACGAAAAGATCAGCACGCCGTCGGGTGACGTGCAGCTACCGATTATGGAGCGGCTGCGCTATCCGATCATCAGCGAGTACGCGCAGCTGCTCGCGCAGTTCGTTGCCGGCGAGTCGCACGCGTTCACACCGCGCAACGCCGATGCCGCCTCGACACGGGATCGGGTCAGTGGTGTGCAGGCCGATCCCAGCCGGCCCGGCTGGTTGTGGTCCGGTTTCTCGTTCAACCAGGAGAGCAATGGTGGCCTGCTGAAGGACCCGCGAGTGCGGCGGGCCTGGTCGATGGCACTGGATCGCGACGGCCTGATCGAGGCATTCGCCGAACTGCGCAAGATGCGGTCACAGGGTTTCGATGTCGAGAGCGGTTGGAGCAACAGCCCGATCCCCTGGGGTGACGGCGGTCTCTTCTGGTGGTTGGACCCAAAGAGCAGCGAGTTCGGGCCGGGCGCGCAGTGGTATCAGTTCAACCCCGGCGAGGCGAAGAAGCTGCTCGAGGCGGCCGGGTACAATGGCGACCCGATCGATATGAACTTCGTTGTCGGTACCTACGGCACCACCTACGAGCAGTTCACCGAGGCGCAGCTCCCGATGCTCAAGGAGGTGGGTCTCAACATCAACCCGAAGGTGTGGGAATACCGCCGCATGATCGGCAGCCAGGAAGGCAAGGAGTTCCCCGGCACCTACTACAACTACAACACGCCGTTTACGACGGTGGACGAATATGTCTTTAACTCGTTCCACCCGGACGTGGGTGACCGAGGGGCGCCGCTGCGACGAATCAACACACCGGAGATCATCGCGCTGGTGGATAAGCAGCGGCTGGAGACAGACCGCCAGGCACGCCAGAAGCAGATCCACGAGATTCAGCGCCTCGCGGGCGACTTGATGACCTCGGTGCCGACCGTCTACAGCCGCTGGGGCACCGTGGCCATGGTCCAGCCGTCCGTACGCAACGCCTTCAACTACCAGACCGCCGGGTACGGTTTCGCGGCGGAGGAGTACGTCTACCGCTGGCTCGATCGTTGATGAGTTGACATGCGGCTGCCGGACTGCACTGCGGACGCCGATCGACGCTGTTTCGCGGTCCGGTTGCCATGAGGCGGGTGCATGGGAACCTACGTTATCCGCAGGTTGCTCCTGATGGTGCCGACGGTGATCGGGGTCGCCATCTTGGTGTTCGTTGTGCTGCGCTTCACGCCGGGTGATGTCGCCGACTTGCTGCTGGCCGAGACGCTTGCTGAGAATGATCCGGCGGCCGAGCAGCGCATCCGCGAGGATCTCGGCCTCTCCGGTTCGATGATCACCCAATTGGGTCGCTGGTTTTCCAACCTGGCGCGGGGCGACCTGGGAGCGTCGTATTACTCCGGCCGATCCGTCGCGGAGGACCTCTGGCAACGGCTGATTGTCAGCTTCGAGCTCGGGGTGCTGGCGATGCTGATCTCGATCGCGGTCGGCGTCCCGGTCGGCGTCATCTCAGCGCTGAAGCAGGATAGCTGGATCGACTATGTGCTGCGCGGCGGCTCGATTTTCCTGCTGGCGATGCCGGCGTTCTGGACGGCGATCCTCGTGCTGATCCTTGGGCTGCAGTGGTTCAACTGGGCGCCGCCGGCGCGCTACGTCGACCTTTGGAAGGATCCGCTCGGGAACCTGTATATGCTTGCGATTCCGGCGCTGATCCTCGGCATCAACCTATCCACCACACAGATGCGGTTTACCCGGGCGCAATTGCTCGAAGTGATGCGCCAGGATTACATTCGCACCGCCTGGGCCAAGGGGCTGCGTTCGCAGTCGGTCGTCGTCCGCCACGCGCTGAAAAACGCGCTGATCCCGGTGGTGACCGTGATTGGCCTGCAGGTGCCGGCCGCGATCACCGGCACGGTGATCCTCGAGACAATCTTCGTCATCCCCGGTGTCGGCCGCTTCCTCGTCGATGCCGCCCGCCGGGCCGACTACCCGATCGTGCAGGCGGTGACGCTCGTCGTCGCCGTCGCCGTGGTCACTGCCAACTTCCTCGTCGACCTGTCCTACGCCTACCTCGATCCGCGCACACGGGAGGGACTTCGGTGAGTCAGGCCACCAGCAGCGCCATTCTGGGGACTCGCGGCACGCCGCGACTTGCCGGCCTTCCGATGAGCGCGGTCCGCGAAGTGGTGCACTTCGCCCGGCGCAAGCCGCTCGGCGCGGCCGGCGCGGCGATCGTCCTGCTGATGATCGTCGTCGCGATCTTCGCACCCGTGATCGCGCCCTACGATTACGATTATCAGGTGCTCAGCCAGCGTCTCCGCGATCCCTCGGTCGAGCATGTGATGGGCACGGACAACCTCGGCCGCGACATCTTTAGCCGGATCGTTTACGGCGCCCGCATCTCGATTACGATCGGCTTCGTCGCCGTCGCGATCCAGACCTGCCTGGTCACGGTACTCGGCGTGATCAGCGGCTACTACGGCCGCTGGCTTGACCTGATCTTTCAGCGGTTCATCGACATCTGGATCGCGATGCCGGGGCTGCTGGCGCTGATCTTCTTTATCTCGGTCTTCGGGCCGAGCATGGCCACGGTGATCATCCTGCTCGGCACACTCGGCGCGGCCGGCGGCTCGCGGGTGGTACGCAGCGCCGTGATCGCCGTCCGCGCCCAACCCTACATCGAGGCGGCGCGCGTGATCGGGGCGAGCGACCGGCGGGTGATGCTCGTCCACGTGCTGCCCAATGTTCTGCATGTGGTCGTGATCGGATCGACGGTGGCGATCGGCGCCTTCATCCTGGCAGAAGCGAGCTTGGCCTTCCTGGGCTTCGGCGTGCCGCCGCCGTATCCGACCTGGGGACAGATGCTCAACGTTTCGCGTGAGTATCTCTATTTCCCCTGGCTGGCGTTGTGGCCGGGTCTGGCGCTGACGGCGACGGTGTTCGGGTTCAATGTGTTCGGTGATGCGTTGCGGGACGTGCTCGACCCGCGGCTGCGCCGCTCATAGGCGCCGCGATTCGAGGCTGAACGTGGATCCTGTTTGCCGTACACTGGTGATCAAGCGATTGATTCACATGGGTGCTGGTTAGCCTGGGGATACTGTTCGCGATTATACAAAGTCCAAGCGGACAGGCGGGCGCCCGAGATGGCCTCAGCAGATAACCAAGCCCGCCGGGGGAAACTCGACCGACATGAGAGCGCAGATCGACACACTCGACCGACGCATCATCCGCACGCTTCAGCGAGATGTGCGCGCGTCCTACAAGAGTATTGGCGACGAACTTGGTTGCTCGCACAACACCGTGCGCATGCGGATGGACCGGATGCTGAGCGAGGGTATTCTTCGCCTGATGGCGGTCACGTCGCCGCAGAAGGTCGGGTTCGAGACGACCGCGTACATCGGCGTCCGCGTCGAGCCACACGCGCTCGAGGCCGTCGGCGCGGCGCTGACGGCACGGCGGGAAGTGTCCAACATCGTCCACACGATCGGCAACCAGGACATCATGATGCTGGCGCACTTCGCGGACAACCAGCAACTCTTCCGCTTCGTCAATCACGTCGTCGCGCGCATGCCCGGCGTGATCTCGACCGACACGTCGATCATCTGCGAGGTGCTGCGCGGCCTCCCCAACAGCTACGAGCCGCGACTCGACGGACCGGCGGGCAAGGACAACGGCGAGGCGGTCGAGATCACCACCGAGCGGAGCGCCTGACCGGGCTTACCGGTGCAACAGCGCCCGCGCCACCACCTGGTACTTCTGCACCTCGGACGCGCCCTCGTAGATACGCATCATCCGCACGCGGTTGTACCAGTGCGCGAAGGGTAGTTCTGTCTAAACATCCGATCGTCATCCCCCGCCCCGTGTATGATGGCGATGGAACCAGGAGGGCGCTGGATGGTAGCAAGACGAGCGCGACGACAATCCCAGCATGGATTGACCGAGTATGAGCGTGGCCTACAGACGCTGCGGAACGCGCCGATAAGTGAAGAAGATCCAGCGGACTTCTGGGGGCCGGATTGGGAACGGAAGCTGGGAGACGGTGACGCCGACATCGCGGCCGGCCGCATCGAGCGCTTTGAGAGCGACGAGGCCTTCCTCAGGGCGCTGATGGCGCTGGGTGCGAAGCGTGCCGACCTATGACTGGACCGACGAGTTCCGTCGCGAGTTCGAGTCGTTGAGTCCACTTCGCCAAGCACTCTTCCTCGCTGCCGTTGCCAAGTTCGTCGACGACCTTCGGCGCGGCCCCATCCGCAAGAGCCTTCGTGTCAAGCGATTTCGCGGCCGTCCAGGACTGTGGGAGATGACGTGGGCGCCGGACGGCCGTGCGCTCTTCGAGTACGGCGAACCGATTCGTCCAGGCGACCGGCACATCGTTTGGCGACGCATCGGCACACACAACATCTTCGAGCAACCGTAGCCTGGCTTCGGAATGCGTATGGACCGACCTTCAACCTATCGATGCAAGAGCGCGCGGGCGACGACCTGGTACTTCTGCACCTCGGACGCGCCCTCGTAGATGCGCATCATCCGCACGCGGTTGTACCAGTGCGCGAAGGGTAGTTCCGTGGTGACGCCGTAGGCGCCGTGGATCTGGATGGCGCGATCGACGACCCGTCCGACCATCTCGCTACCGAGGAGCTTCATCATCCCGGCCTCGACGCGCGTGTCCTGGCCACGGTCGTTCTTGCAGGCGGCGTCGTAGGTCATCAGCCGGGTGGCGTGCACATCGACGGCGGAGTCGACGATCATGCTCTGGACGCCCTGCTTGGCGGCGAGCGGCTCGCCGAAGAGCACGCGCTGTTTGGCGTAGTCGGTCATCATCTCCAGACAGCGATCGGCGATGCCGACGCACTGCGCGCCGATGTTCATCCGGGCCGATGTCAATCCGCGCTGCGCCAGGCGGAAGCCCATGCCCACCTCGCCCAACACCTGGGAGGCCGGCACGACACAGTCGTCAAAGAGCAACTCCCAGGGACCGACGAAGCCGTCCGTGTGGCTCGCGCGCATCACCGGGATCTGGCGCACCACCTTGAACCCCGGCGTATCCCGGTCCACCAGGAAGGCAGTGATGCCGCCGTGCTGGCGTCGATCCTTGTCCGTCACCGCCATCACCACGGTGAAGTCGGCCTCGCCCGCGCGGGTGATAAAGACCTTGTTCCCGTTGATCACCCAGTTGTCGCCGTCGCGGACGGCGGTGGTCTGCATCATGCCGCCCGGGTCGGAGCCGCCGCTCGGTTCGGTCTGGGCGAAGGCCATCCGCTTCTCGCCGCGGAGCACCGGAAAGAGGTAGCGCTGCTTCTGCTCCTCGTTGCAGGCGAGCAGGAAACTGGCGTTGCCGCCGAACTGGATCGGCACGAGGCAGCGGCTGTTCTCCTCGGTGATCACGACGTTGTTCAAGGTACTCAGCGCGGCGCCGCCGTACTCCTTGGGCAGGCTCAGCCCCCAGAGGCCCGCCTCCTTCGCCGCCTGGGTCGCCGCCGCGTGCTCCTCCTGGGACGGCGGCTCGCCGCGGAGGAACTTACGCTCCATCGGCATCGCGTAGCGCTCGACCAGCCGGCGCACGAGCCCTTTGATTGCGACGGTCTCTTCCGGAAGTTCGAAGGACATGTCACCCTCCAGCGCGTGATCATCATCCGTCTCGGCACGTCAGGCGGCGCCGGGCCGGCGCTCGCAACCCGGCTGCGTCACCACTTTCAAAGTCTTTGGGCTGTTGTCGCGGTCGGTACGCAACATGCCGGCCAGCTCGCGCGTGTCCCGCGGCAGCACGGCGAATGCGGTCGCGTGCCGACCGACGTGCGCGGCAAGGTGGGCATCGCTCCCCGCCACTCCGTGGCAGCCAATCAACTGGCGTAACCGCTCGGC
Source organism: Dehalococcoidia bacterium (assembly GCA_050184225.1). Lineage (GTDB taxonomy): Bacteria > Chloroflexota > Dehalococcoidia > CAUJGQ01 > CAUJGQ01 > JBFXAN01. The sequence goes on from JBFXAN010000001.1 coordinate 120,083, forward strand.
CAACCGGTTCTCCTCTTCGGTGCATCCGTTATTGAGCACCTCGACGCCGTGGACGATGCCGGCGCTGCGCCGTGCCGCACACTCCAGAGCCTCGGCGATGTCGCCCTGTTGGTCGCTCAGCCAGTGGTGCGGCGAGTCGAAGTAGCCTCGGAAGGGATGGGCAAGGATGAGCGCGCCACCACAGTGCCGCGCCTCCTCCGCCAGCTCGGCGGCGGTACGTGCCGAGGGGAAGCCGGGGAAGCCGAAGGCGAGCACATGACCGAGATCAGTGGCGACCTCGGCGGCGGGGTAGATGCGAATACCGGCCACCGACCATCGCTCGATCTCCCAGGGGGTCCATTGACGGTAGTGCTCGGTCACGGCGATCGCCGAGAGTCCGGCGCGGCGGGCGTGCTCTGACAGGAGCGCGGGATCGATGCTGCTATCCAGCGAACCGAGCCGTGTATGGACATGGAGGTCAACCAGGCGGGACATGTACTGCGCTCTCCCCCGTCTCCGACATACATTTCTGTCAGTTAGTCCTACAGACTTGTTCCATCACAGCGACATGCCAGACCGTTTGGTCTTCTGGAGCAAGCGAGTTATACCACTCTGCCACGTCGCTTGACAACCACGGTGCTCGTAGTCTAGTAAAGAAGCGCGCGACCTGCCGTCCGCTCTGCAGCCCCGCCGCGCGTAAGGAGATGCTCCCTCGCCATGCCAGAGCAACGATCCAGTGCATCCGTCGATCAGGCCGAGCCCGATGCAGCGGGGCTGCGGCCGGTCGCGGAGGGTCTCTTCACCCCGATCCGGCGCCTCGGCGATCCCGTGCAACTGATCGCCGCGCGCTGCGACACCTGCGCCGCGGTTCACTTTCCTCGGCGTGTCCTCTGCTCGAACTGCTCGTCGTCCGCGTTGCGCGAGTTGCTGGTTGGTCCCCGTGGCACGCTCTACAGCTACACCAGCCTGCCGGATGTGCCGGAGGAGCCGGAGGGCGGTCCGTACATCGTCGGGCAGGTGGTGTTCCCGGAGGGTGTCCGCGTCCAGGGCCGCCTGCGCCGATTTGCACTCGCGGACCTGGCGCTCGACCGGCCCGTGCTGGCGGTGTTGGGTGCGATCGGCGCCGGCGACGGTGAAACGACGGTCAGCTACGTATTCCAGCCGGAGCAGACATGATGACCGATGTAGCCGTGATCGGCGTGGGCATGACGCGCTTTGGCAAGTACCCGGCGACACCGGTGACGGAGACCGGGCGGGAGGCGGTGCTGGCCGCGCTGGCCGATGCGGGCATTGCCTTCCGGGACGTACAGGCCGCGTACGTCGGCGCCGCCGGGCAGGGGATGACGCCGGGCACGCGCGTGCTCGGCGAGGTCGGCCTCACCGGCATCCCGATCACGACGGTGGAGAACGCCTCCGCCAGCGGCTCGGCGGCGTTTCGGGAGGCGTACCAGATGATCGCATCCGGTGAGTGCGAGATTGCACTCGCGGTCGGCGTGGGCAAGATGAGCCGGCCGATGGGCGCGCTCGGCGCGGATAGCGAGGGCGCCGGGGTGATCAAGGCGCAAGGGCCGCTGCCCCCTGCCGGAGTCTTCGCGCTGCGTGCCCGCCGGCGGATGCATGACCTGGGCACCAGCATCGACCACTACGCGCAGGTGGCGGTGAAGAACCATCGCCATGGCTCGCTGAATCCCTACGCGCAGTTCCAGAACGTGGTCTCGCTCGAGGAGGTCCATGCCGCCCGGACCGTCGCGGACCCACTGACGGTGCTCCACTGCTGCCCGACCGGCGACGGCGCCGCCGCTGCCGTGCTCGCGAGCCGCGAGCGCGCGGAGCGTTTGGGGGTGAACCCCGTGATCACCGTCGCCGCCTGCGTGATGCGCAGCGAGCTGTACCACGGGCCGGGCGCAGAGGAGGCAGATATCACCTCGTTGACCGCACGCGCGACCTATGAGCGCGCCGGCATCGGGCCGGAGGACATCGACCTCGTCCAGATCCACGACGCCTTCACGGTCGAGGAGATTGAGTACTATGAGAGCCTCGGATTCGCGGCGCCCGGTGAGGGCGAGAAGTTGATCGCGGAGGGCGCGACCGAGATCGGCGGCCGGATTCCGTTCAGCACGGATGGGGGCCTGCTGGCACGTGGCCACCCGATCGGCCCGACCGGACTGGCCCAGGTGTGGGAGACGGTGACACAGCTTCGCGGCGCCGCCGGGCAGCGCCAGGTTGAAGATGCCAGGGTCGGTTTCCTGCATATGATCGGCGCCGGGGGCGTCTGCTTCGGCACCATCCTCACGCGCTGATTGACTGACGAGGGATGGAGGATCGCGGCGCACGCGGCCCGCGCCGTCCGCGCATCGTCCCCTTCATCCCCGGAGGGAGGCTGTTCGATGGTGAGTCTCGGCGTTCGGTCGACCGGCTGGAAGGAGCGCTACGCCGACCGCATCTGCACGGCCGACGAGGCGGTGCAGGTGGTCCGCTCGGGTGATCATGTGGCCGTCGGCAGCGCCTGGTGTACACCACCAAACCTCTGCGCGGCGCTGCTGCGGCGCAAGGCGGAACTGAGAAACGTGCAGATCCACCACGTCCTCGGACTTGTCCCCTGGAGCGGGCCGGGGACGGAGCACGCCTTCCGCGTCCACTCCGGCTTTCTCACGCCGAACGACCGGCCACTGCTCAGCGAAGGGCGGCTGGAGTACGCGATCGGCGGTCCGTTTCGCTACTTCCGCGGTGAGGCGCCGGTCCAGCGCGCGGATGTTTGCCTGGTCCGCGTCTCCGCACCCGACGAAAACGGCTTCTGCTCCTTCGGCTCCTCGATGTGGGGCGCCAAGTCGATGGTGCAGAGCAGCCGCGTCGCGATCGCCGAGCTCGATCCCGCCGGCGTCCGCACCCAGGGGGACAACTTTGTCCACGTTTCCGCATTCGACCGGATCGTCGAGCACGCGGGCCCGGAGCCGGCACCGCGCCAGGTGACGCGCACGGAGGAGGAGACGCGCGTCGCCGAGGTGATTAACACGATCGTGGCCGAGGAGTTGATCGAGGACGGCGACACGATCCAGGTCGGTACGGGCACCGTCTCCGCCGGATTGGCGCACTTCCTGCAGAACAAGCACGACCTGGGTGTCCACACCGAGGTGATCTTCGGCGGCATCCCCACGCTCGTGCAGCAGGGCGTGATCACCGGCCGGCGCAAGGGCGGGCCACACCCGGAGAAGGTGGTGGGCACCGCCTTCGCCGGCTGCACACCGGAGGAAATGACCTACGTCAATGGCAATCCTGCCTTTGAGCTCTACGATGTCTCGTACACCAACGACATCCGCACGCTGATCGCGCATGACCGTTTCGTCGCGTACAACAATGCGCTGCTGATCGACGTCACCGGACAGATGACGGCGGAGACGATCGGCACACGCATCCACAGCGGCACGGGAGGACAACTGGCGTTCGCGATCGGCGCGGCCTATTCGCGCGGCGGGCGCTATATCTGCGTGACGCCGTCGAGCTCGATCGTCAACGGCGAGCGTCGCAGCCGGATCATGCCGGTACTGTCTGAGGGGACCGCCGTGAGCGTGCCGCGCGGCTACATGGACATCGTTGTGACAGAGCAGGGGATCGCCCACCTGCGCGGGGCCACGCTGCGGCAGCGGGTGGAGCAGTTGATCGCGATCGCCCATCCCGACTTCCGCGCCGAGCTGCGTGCCCAGGCGCATGCCCTGCACGGTGTCGGCTGATGGCGCGGCGCGGCGACGGAGCACCGGCGATGAGCCCTCTTGACGGGATCACCGTGGTCTCGATGGCGGAGCAGTATCCCGGTCCCTACTGCACGATGTTGCTGGCGGACATGGGGGCGGATGTGATCCTGGTGGAGCGGCCGGGGCGCGGCGATCCGGCCCGCGGTCCGACGGGCATGTCCGACCACTTCGCCGCCCTCTCCCGGAACAAGCGGAGCATCGCCGTCGATGCTAAGCGGGAGGCGGGCCGGGAGATCATCGTCCGGCTGGCGCGCGACGCCGACGTGCTCGTCGAGGGGTTCCGCCCAGGTGTGATGGACCGGCTGGGGCTCGGCTACGCGGCGCTAGGCGAGGTCAACCCACGTCTGATCTACTGCTCGATCACCGGCTACGGTCAGGACGGTCCGTATCGTTCCCGGCCCGGGCACGACCTGTCCTATCAGGCATTGGCGGGGCTGCTCTCGTCGCTGATCCCGGCGGGGCAGTTCGACCGGCGGCCGGGAGTGGCGATCGGTGACCTCTCCTCCGCGATGTTCGCCGCGCTGGGCATCCTCGCGGCGCTCATTGCACGAGCCCAGACCGGCCGTGGCCAGTCCATCGACGTCTCGATGACGGACGGCCTCGTCTCGTGGATGGGCACGGCGATCACCGCCGCCCTCAGCCGGCCGGAGGCGGCGCGGGGCGCCGGCATGGGCGAGCCGGCGTACGGCGTCTTTCGCTGTGGCGACGGCCAGTACCTGACGCTCTCGATCGCCCACGAGGACCACTTCTGGCGTAACCTCTGCGCGGTGCTGGCGCGCCCCGATTTCGCCGTCCTTCCCTCGCAAGAACGGCGGCGGCGACGCGCCGAACTGAGCGAGTGGCTCCAATCCGTCCTGCTCACCCGCCCCCGTGATGCGTGGGTCGAGATCCTGATCGCGGCGGACGTGCCGGCCGGGCCGGTGCTGTCGTTGCCGGAGGTCGTCAACGACCCGCACCTGCAGGATCGGGGACTGTTTGGGCGGTTCGATGATGGATCGGGCATGGGATACGTCGGCCATTCAACCCGCTTCTCCGAGACTCCCGCCAGCGTGCGCACGCCTCCGCCCCCACTCGGGCAGGACACTGAGCAGATCCTGGTGGCGCTCGGCTTCAGCGACGAGGAAGTCACGGCATTGCGACAACAGTCGATTGTGGCGGGTCCGTGACGCCGGCACGCGGCGGAGAGACGGAGGACGGCGGCCGAGGATGCGGCCGGTTGGCTCTCGTTACATCCACAGGTTGATGCTTCAGATGGAGGAAGTCGATGGACATGGGGTTAGCCGGCAAAGTGGCGCTTGTCACCGGCGGCGGTCAGGGTATCGGCCGCCAGATCTCGCGCACCCTCTCTGAGGAGGGTGCGCGGGTGGCGGTCAACGATGTCGTGCTGGAGAAGGCGGAGTCGACCGCTGCCGAGATCCGCGGGCGGGGTGGCGAGGCGATGGCCGTTCAAGCCGACGTCACCGATGAGAATGCCGTCAATGCCATGGTCCAGCGCGTGATCGACGGTTGGGGAGCGATCAATGTCCTCGTCAACAACGCCGGCATCCCCCTGCGCATCGGCGACCCTGCCGGTGGCGGCGGCCAGGGCGAGCGCTACTTCCCCGCCGGCGGCCGCAAGAGCTGGGACCGGACGATGAACTTGATCACCTACGGCGTGCTCAACTGTTGCCAGGCGGTGTTGCCGTGCATGGTCGAGAACAGCGGCGGCAAGATCGTGAGCATCATCTCCGACGCCGGCCGGGTCGGCGAGCCGCGGCTGACGACCTACTCGATGGCGAAGGCGGGCGTGATCGGCTATAGCAAAGCGCTGGCGAAAGAGGTCGGCCGTCACAACATCAACGTCAACTGTGTCTCGCCGGGCGCCACAGCGACGCCGGCCACGGGCAACATCGGCCAGAGCGAACGGACGCCGGAGCAGGAGGAGCGGATGCGGGCGATCTACCGCGTCTACCCAATGGCGCGCGGACTCAACCGGTTGGGGCTGCCGTCGGATATTGCCGATGCGGTGACGTTCCTGGTTTCGCAGCGGGCGAACTGGATCACGGGGCAGACACTCTCCGTGTCCGGCGGCTACTCGATGATGTGAGCGAGGGGGCACGGCCCTCACCCCCGACCCCTCTCCCGCCGCGCGGGAGAGGGGAGCCTGGAGTGGCCGGGAGCGCCAGCGTGTCGATCGGTCAAACTGCACCAGGGTAAGCGTTGAGGCTCACGGCCGAACGAGATCCCCTCTCCCGTCACGACGGGAGAGGGGTGGCGAGCACAGCGAGCCGGGGTGCGGGCCACTATTCATTGTTCGAGAGGTATCTTCCATGGACTATGAGACGATCCTGCTGGAGCATCGCGATGGTGTCGCCTATTTGACCCTGAACCGCCCCGAGCGGGCGAACACGATCAGCCGGCAACTCTCCACCGATGTCGTCAGTGCGTTGGACGAGATCGCCGCCGACAAGGAGATTCGGGTTGTGATCATAACCGGCGCCGGCCGGCACTTCTGCGGCGGCGCCGATCTGCGCGACGTGGGCCGGTCCACGACGGGTGACGGCAACCAACCGGCGAGGGGTGGCGGGCGGGACATGATGAGCCGCTTCGAGGAGATCCCGCAGCCGGTGATCGCGGCGATCAACGGCGCGGCGATGGGCGGCGGCTGTGAGATCGCCCTCGCCTGCGACATCCGCGTCATGTCGACGAGCGCGCAGATCGGCGTGCCGGAGATCCGCTTCGGCGCATTGCCGGCGGGCGGCGGCACGGCACGCCTGCCCCGGACCGTGGGCATGGGCAAAGCGAAGGAGCTGATCTATAGCGGGCTGCCGATCTCGGCGGAGGAAGCGGAGCGGATCGGCCTCGTGAACAAGGCAGTGCCGCCTGAGGAGCTGATGGCGACCGCCGAGGCGATGGCGCGTGTCTTCCAAGAGCGTGCGGCCTACGCGCTCTCGGCAGCCAAGTTCCTGCTGAACAGAGGGCGGGATGTGGATACAACCACGGCCCTGGCGCTGGAGCGACGCATCATCGCGACGATGGCAAGCCCGGAGGAGCGCGCCGCCGCCCGCGATCAGGCAGCGGCGACGCAGGCAACCTATGCCAACATCTTCGGTAAGACCGCACAGACGGCGAACTGAGGCGCGGGCGCCTGATGCCTATCGAGGAGGGGAGCGTGCTCGCCGATCTCCGTGTTATCGAACTGTCGTCGCCGGCGACGATGCTCGCCGGCCAGTTACTCGGCGACCTGGGCGCGGACGTGCTGTTGATCGAACCGCCGTCCGGTGCGGCCGGCCGGCGGATGGAGCCGTTCGCGGGGAACATTCCCGGCATCGAGCGGAGCCTCGTCTGGCAGGCGCTCAACCGCAACAAGCGTGGCATGACACTTGATCCGCACACGGACGACGGCCGTGCGATCCTGGACACGCTGCTGGCGGAGGCCGACGTGCTGCTTGAAGCGGTGTCGCCGGGAGGTGCGCCGCTCGGCGGTGAGCCGGCGTCGACGGCAAGGCTGATCCATTGCGTGATCTGGCCGTTCGCCGAGAGCGGAGCGAAGAGCGGGTACGCCGTCTCGGACCTGGTTCTCGCGGCGGCAAGCGGCGTGCTGAGCAACACCGGCGACCACGACCGGCCCCCATTTCCGTTCCCCGTGCCGCAATCAATCATGGAGGCGTCGGGTGAGGCGGTCAGCGCGGTGCTGGCGGCGCTGATCGGCCGCGATCGCGATGGGAGCGGCCAGCGGGTCGAGGTGTCGACGCGCATCGCCGCGGGCATGGCCGCCTTCGGTCAGCCGTTGGTGATTCCTTCCGGCAACCCGGGAGGACCACGCGCCGGTGGCGCCCGGACCGCGATCGGCGTCCCTATTCCCTCGATCTACCCGTGCGTCGATGGCTTCGTCCTGGTCACCATCGCCTTCGGCTCCGCGTTCGGGCCGATGACCGCGCGGCTCGTCGCCTGGCTCGTCGACGAAGGCGTGCTGCCGCCATCGTTCGTCGAGGTGGACTGGATCGGACTGCCGATGCGGATCGTCGAGGGCACAGAGCAGCCGGCGACGCTCGCCGCACTCGTGGACGGCATCAGATCGTTCTGCGCGACCCGCACCAAGGACGAGCTGGGGCAGGGCGGACGGAGCCGCGCCCTGCTGGTCGCGCCGGTGATGGATATGGGCGACGTTTACACTTCACCACAGTACCGGGAGCGCGGCCTCTGGGCATCAACCCACCTGCCGGCGATCGGGGTCGAGGTCGACCTCCCGGCGCGGGTGGCGCAGTTCTCCGACTTTGAGATCGGGGTACGTTGCCCGGCGCCGCGGCTCTCTCAGGACACGGTAGTGGTGCTCACCGAGGCCGCCGGTCTCTCGCTCGACGAGGTGCAGGCGTTGTTCGTGCATGGAGTGATATAGGGATGGGTGAGTCGATACCGCCGCCCGCTTGCCCACCGCCACCGCTGGACGGCGTCAAGGTACTGGACCTCAGCTGGGTGATGGTGGGACCGGTGAGCGCCCGCGTCCTTGCCGACCTCGGCGCGGACGTGATCAAGGTCGAGAGCGCGAAGCGGATCGACCCGCTGCGCACGCTCGGCCCCTTCAAGGACGGGCAGTCCGGCCCGGAGCGGTCGCTGAGCTGGCACAACCTCAACGCGGGCAAGCGCAGCCTGACGCTCAACCTGAAGCATCCCGGTGCGATCGAGGTCGTGCACCGGCTGGCGGGCTGGGCGGACGTGGTGCTGGAGAGCTTCACACCGCGTGCCCTGCGCGGCATGGGCCTCACGTACGCGGACCTGAGCGCCGTCAATCCCCACCTGATCATGCTCTCCACCAGCCTCTACGGGCAGACTGGCCCCTGGGCGGAGAACACAATCGGCGTCGGCACGATGGGCGCGGCGTCCTCCGGGGCCACGTATCTGATCGGTTGGCCGGACCGGCTCCCCACCGGCCCATTCGGCCCCTGGACCGATGCCGTCACGCCCCGGTTCGCGGTCGCCACGATCCTTGCCGCACTGCACCACCGCAGCCGCACGGGCGCAGGCACGTACATCGATCTCTCGCAGTCAGAGGCAGGGCTCCAGTTCCTCACGCCGGCGCTGCTGGAGTTTGCGGTGAACGGCAGCGCGCCGGAGCGGCGCGGGTCGCGGTCGCCGCTGCGCGTGCCCCACGGCACCTATCCCTGCCGGGGCGACGACCATTGGATCGCGATCGATGCCTCGGCGGATGGTTCATGGCGCGCGCTGGCCGGTCTGGTCGGACCCGCGCTCGCCGACCGGCGCTTCGCGACACTCATCGGCCGTCTGCGTCACCGCGATGAGGTGGACGCGATGATCGCCGCCTGGACCCGCGACCAGGAAGGAAACGCAATGGAGCGCCTCTTGCAGTCCCACGGCATCGCTGCGCACGTCGCGAGCCGCGCGACCGACCTTGCCGACGATCCGCACGTGGCTGCCACCGGCCACCTACGACCGATCGAGGACCCGGTGATCGGTCAAGCGGCGATCGAGGGGTCGCGCTTCCGGCTGACGCGCACGCCGGCCGTGCCCACGCGCCGTGGCCCACTGATCGGCGAGCACACGTCCGAGATCCTCACGGCGCTCGTCGGCTACAGCGAGGAGGAAGTGGCAGCGTTGGCGATGTCCGGCGCGCTTGAGTAGCCGAGTTCTGCCGGCCGGCGCTGATATGCTGCCCTCACCCGGCGCGGTGGTAGGGTGTACGTTTGCGATGTGAGACGGAGGCACGATGGATAGCGAACTGCGAGCAATGTTCCAGTCGCTCACGATCCCGGTGATTGCGGCGCCGATGACGCGGGTGTCCGGGCCTGAGCTCGTGATTGCAGCGTGCCGTGCCGGCGTGATCGGATCCTTTCCCGCGCACAACGCCCGTTCCTCTGAAGAGCTCGAGCTGTGGCTGACTCAGATCGAAGCGCAACGGCAGACCGCGCAGGCTGACGGTCTTCAACCGGGACCGCAGGCGGTGAACATCGTCATGCGGCGGAAGGATCGGCTGGCGGGCGACGTCGCGCTGGTGATCAAACATCGTGTGCCCCTCGTCATCGCCAGCGTTGGCTCGCCGGCGGCGATCATCCCGCCGCTCCACGACGCCGGCGTGCGCGTCTTCGCCGACGTTGCGAACATGCGCCATGTCGAGAAGTGCCTGGAAACCGGCGTCGACGGGTTGGTCCTGTTGACCGCCGGCGCCGGGGGAAACACCGGCTGGGTCAATCCGTTCGCCTTCGTGCGGGCCGTCCGTGCCATCTACGACGGTCCCATCGTCCTCGCGGGCGGCATTGGCGACGGTGTGGCGCTCCGCGCGGCGATCGCACTCGGCTGTGATCTGGCCTTCATGGGGACGATGTTCATCGCGACCAAGGAAAGCAGAGCTGACCCCGAGTATAAGCGTGCGCTGGTCGAAGCAAGCATGGATCAGGTCGAGGCGCGGCTGGGGCCGGAAGGACTCACCGCGAACATCCTCCGCGACACCAGCTTCAGCGCCGGTCACACCGTTTCCGGCGTCCGCGACCTCCTATCGGTGGCAGACCTGGTTGCTCGCCTGAAGCGCGAGTGGGATATCGGCCGTCAGGCGCTGAGCCTCGGCGATCAAGACGAGCGGTTGGCGCTCGGCACCGCCGGGTCGAGGTCGAGCCCTACCGTTTGAAAGCCATGCGCGCCGGATATCACATGATGGCTGATCCGCTCTCTGGGCAGTTTGAATAACAGGAGTCACGGCGAGGCTCCGGCTGCGCAGCGACCGGCCCTATGTCCAGGCCACCCAAGCGGCAGCACCGCTGCTCCGGGTGGTGAGCGAACGACTCTTCGAGGTGGAGATCACGCGCAGTACGCGGCCGAGAGGCGGCACCGGCTTCGAAACTATCCTCCACAGGTGACGGCGAACAGAGGGGCGGCATCGACAAAGATGCGGTAGTCCTGGATCACCCCGTCCTCGAGGCGGAGTGTGCTGGTCGCCGGCAACGTCGGTGTCTGACTGCCGTCTGCTCGCGTGTATGTCACGGCCGTCTCGACCGACAGTACCGGGCCGCGCTCCCATTCACCGCGCCACACGCCGGTCACGACGTGGTGTAAGCCCCCGATCGCACCAAAGAAGCCGGCCAACGCCTCCCGGACCGCCGCGCGGCCCTGTGCCGGTTCTCCGTTTCCGAAGCGGAATACGGCGTCGTCGGCGAAGTGAGCCACGAACGCATCCGCGTCCATGGCATCGATCGAAGCAAACAGATGTGAAACCCACGTCTCCATCTCAGCTCTGCTCTCAGTTCGTAGCTCAGTCAACGTACACCCGTCCTCTCTCTGTCTCTTTGACATGCTAAGGTGTCGAAACACAAGATTGACGTTGGTAGGGGCGCGCGGCCGTGCGCCCCTACCGCCCGCGTGGCACGCGGCGGACGAGGTTGCGGCGCTTCCAGACAAACCAGGCGACACAGATGACACCGGCCACCAACACCAGATAGGTGAGCGGCTGCGTATAGGCTTCCACCCGCTCCCACTGGTCGCCGAGGATCCAGCCGGCGCTGATCAGGACCGTGTTCCAGATCATGCTGCCGATCGCCGAGTAGACGATGAATGGGGTCAGCGGGATACCGGCGATGCCCGCCGGGATCGAGACAAGGCTGCGGACCAGCGGCACGACGCGACCGAGCATCACGCTCTTGCGGCCGTGCCGGCTGAACCAATCAAGCGACGTATCGAAGTCGTCCTCGGTAACAAGGAACCAGCCGCCATAGCGGCAGACGAACCGGCGCATCCGGGGCTCGCCGAACCAGCGCCCTACCCCGTAGAGGGCGAGCGCGCCGGCCACCGAGCCGATCGTGGCAGCGATGACGACGAGACCGAAGGAGAACCGTCCCTGTCCGGCGAGAAAGCCGGCGAGGGGCAGGACGACCTCTGAGGGAATCGGTGGAAAGATGTTCTCGGCAGCGACAGCAAACGCGACGCCAGGGTATCCGAAGGTATGCACGAGGTCCGTGACCCACGTGGCAAGCCATTCGAGCCAGTCAGTCATCCTCATCCTTTCTCAGGGTGCCGCCGTCAGGGTGCGGCCTTGCAGCACTTCCACCGTCGCACTCCAAGGCGAGACTCTGCAAGACGACAACGCTCGGTGTCAGGGTCGCTGGCCTCGCGCGTCATGGCGCGCCGCGGTTTCATGCTCAGACCCCTAGGATCCGGTCGGGCCGCTCATCCCACAACCGACGTTCGGCGGACGCGGGATCGTCCCGAACTGACGGTCGAGGCGGTTTGAACTGGTTTGATCCAACCGGCGCCTGTGCGTAAGGGATGCCCTTGAAGGCATGCACGCCGGGGAGGCGAGCGTCGCTCCCGCGGATGCGGCCGAGGCTGGTCGTTACTTCTGTCATGGCAAGTGCCTTCGATACAGATTCTCGAGTTCGTGGTCTCATGACAGCCTATGCCGCGCGGGGCGTATCGATCAGTCGGCGGCCAGACGGATAGCGCTTCTCGCGGTCCGGCGATCTGCTGTCCCTTGCTGAGAGTAGCGATCCCGACAACGGACGATCTGACAGCTCCGTCGTTTGCTGTACTGTACCGCCGTCCGTATCATTGCCGTACCCACGGGATGATCTCCCGGGCTGTGCCGCCATGAGGGGGGTGGCCGGCGATGAACGGAATCCAGATCACGCACCTGCGCGCCTTCCTCGAAGTCGCACGTCGGGGGAGCTTCACCAAAGCCGCCAGGGAGCTCGGATACTCAGAGCCGGCCGTCCATCTTCAGGTCACCGCCCTCCGTCGCATGCTCGGTGAACCTCTTTTCGAGCGGCATCGGGGCCAGATGCAGCTTACCCGCTTCGGTCGCCGGCTCCAGCCGCTCGCTGAGCAGGCGATCGAGGCGATCGATGATCTGCTCGAAGAGGCCGTTCGCTTCCGCGTCGAGGAAGCGCACTCCATCGCGATTGCCGTCGGCCGGAGCAGCGGCAGCTACGTGATGCCCGCCGTCGCCGGCCTCTTTCGCCAAGCCTATCCCGCCGCCAACATCACCGTACGAACGAGTCCGGGCCGGCAGATCATCGACGACCTGATTGAGGGCACGATTGATGTGGGCTTTGCCGGCGGCTTGGGCAAGCTCGTGCGCCAGCGGGGTCCCGGCACGCACCTCGTCGTCGTCCCCTGGTCACGCTATCGCTGGGTGCTCGCCGCCGCGCCGGGCTATCTCCAACGGGCGGTCTCACGAGACGAGCCGGTGCCCGTCTATATTCCGGCATGGGCTGAGACGCTCCCGACCAGCCTCGCGGCCGGATTCGCGCGGCAGAACGTCTCCCCGCTATTTCAGATGGTGGAAAGCTCGGAGGCGGCCAAGACGGCGGCGCAGGCCCAGGTCGGCATTGCCTGCGTGCCTGTCTATACCGCCCGCCTGGAACTGGCCGCCGGCGAGTTGCGTCGCTGCCTGGAGGGAGTCGCCTTCCCCCCGACATCGATCGACGCCATCCATCGCCGCCCGGCAGAGAACCCGATGGTCGCTACCTTCGTCAGCTTCCTTCGCATGTTGCGGTCGCATCCGGCCATGCGGCAGATCCTGCTCTCCGCCGGCGATGCCCGTATCCAAGCCGCACGAGCTGAGATTCCTTCACCGGTCCTGACGCGCCGCCAGCACACCCGAGTCGGGTGAAGAGGAGTGCTCCTCACCCGAGCGCGGTTGTAAGTCGGGCAAATAGCGCCTATTTCAGACTCGGCATGGACAGGCCACGCCGCCGATACCACACTGGTGGCGCGGTCGCCGATTGTTTCCACATTCGCCGGTTTCAGGCTCGTTTGTGCCGAATCTCCCTTCGGGTATTCCGGCGCGTGGTGAGTCGTCGGGTTCTCGGGGCCGGCGTGTCGCTAACGGCCTGAGATCGAGTCAGCCGCACACCATCGCTCGATCGGCACGATCACCGGTATGGAGGGAATACGCGGATGCCCGCTGATCACGATCACCTTCTCTACGACGTGAACGAGTACGTCGCCACGATCACGCTTAACCGTCCCGACCGCCTGAATGCGCTTTCGGCGGACCTGATCGCCGGCCTCCTCGAGTCCATTGACCGCGCCTGGAACGACGACGGCGTGCGCGTCGTGATCCTGACCGGCGCCGGTCGGGGCTTCTGCTCCGGCGCCGACATCTCCAGCGGACGCACGATCGGCGATCGGGAGACACCGCCGGACCAACCGCCCTCGATCGCAGACCGGCGACACAACATGCGCGGCATCCAACGCGTCGGCCGGGCAGTGATGCAGTTGGACAAGCCCTACATCGCCGCGATCAATGGACCGGCAGCCGGCGCTGGCATGGATCTGGCGAGCATGGCTGATATTCGCTTCGCCGCCACCGACGCCAAGTTCACTCAAGCATACAGCCGCAACGCGATCGTCCCCGGCAACGGTGGCTGTTATTTCCTCCCGCGAATCGTCGGCATGGCCAGAGCCTTGGAACTGCTCTGGACCAGCCGCTCATTCAGCGCGGACGAGGCGCTGGCGCTCGGCTACGTCAGCCGAGTGATCGAGACGGCGTCGTTGATGGACGAGACGCGCGCCTTCGCCCGCGAGCTTGCCGCCGGGCCTCCGGTCGCCATTCAGTACATGAAGAAGCTCGCCTACAAGTCCCAGGACGTTGACCTCGACACCGCGCTGAACATGGCGCAGTGGTTGCAAACGATCGCCACCAGCACCGACGACGCGCGTGAAGGCCCTCGCGCGTTCCGGGAGAAGCGGCCGCCGAACTTCACGGGCCGGTAGCGTCGTTCGGCCTCGCCAGGACAGGCGCGCAAATACGCGACGAACAATGGAGAGTACGGTGACCACGGAGCAGGGAGTGTCCACAGAGTCCACGGTGTTGGCAGAGCGCCAGGATGGCGTTCTCCTAATCACGCTCAATCGGCCCAATCGATTAAACGCGCTCACCGACGAGATGCGCGGGCAACTCCGCGATATTCTGCGCGATGCGCGCGCCGCCGCCTCGGTCCGGGCCGTCGTGCTCACCGGCGCCGGCCGCGCCTTCTGCTCCGGCGCGGAGTTGAGCGCCCGGCCGGTCGAGCCGGACGGAACTCCTGCCTCCCGTCCACCGGCGCGCCTCCCCCGCTACGGCTGGCTCCAGGACTTCAGCACGCTGCCCGTGCCGGTCGTCGCCGCGGTGAACGGCGTCGCCGCCGGGGCCGGTCTGGGTCTGGCGCTAGCGTGTGATATCCGAGTGGTCGCACCCGACGCCTACTTCTATTCCGCGTTCGCCCATCGCGCCCTTGCCGCGGATAACGGCGTCAGCTGGACAATGACGCGCCTCGTCGGTCCCGCGAAGACACTCCGCTGGCTCTGGAACGCCGACCGGATATCCGCCGATCTCGCGCTTCAATCCGGTCTCGCCGATGTCGTCCCAACCGAAGCATCGGCGCTCGACGAGGCGCTGCGGATCGCTCAGGGCTGGGCGAACGGTCCGACCGTGGCGCTCGGCACGATCAAGCAGCAGGTGTATCACGCACTCGAGTCGACCTTCGCCGATCAGCTGGTTTTCGAGGAACTGACCACCGCCCGCGTCAGCCAGACAGCAGACGTGAAGGAGGGGGCGGCCGCATTCCGCGAGAAGCGCGAGCCACAGTTCAAAGGGCAGTGATCCGCGCTCAGGATATTCAAACGCGGGCGTCATGGTGGCGGCCGGCCGTCGCCAGCGGAATCGGCGCCCGCATCCGGGCATAGTCGCATGGAGGGGAACATCATGAGGCAATACGGACAGCGACGAACCGGGAGTCGGGTGCGCCTGCCACGCCGACGGCTGCTGATCGGCGGCTTCACGGCGACCGGCTCGGCGCTGCTGCTCGCCGCCTGCGGCGGCAGCGACACATCGGACTCCGGCGCGGGTGGGTCCACTGCCCGCGAGGATAAGCTCGTGGCGGAGACGGCCACACCCCAACCCGGTGGCACGCTGACGATCGCCACTGCCACGGAAGCGCCCAACCTCGATGCCCATCGGTCGGCGGCCGCACAAACGGCAGTTACCGTCGGTCCGGTGTATAGCCGCCTGCTCACCTTCAAGACCGGGTCGGGTGTCGACCCCTGGGGCAACGTGATCATCGGTGACCTCGCCGAGCGTTGGGAGCAACCGAACGACACCACTTACGTGTTCAGCCTGCGTCCCGACGCCAAGTGGCAGAATGTGGCGCCGGTGAACGGCCGCCCGCTCACCGCCGAGGACATCGTCTACTCGCTCAACCGCATCCGCACGCGCGAGCCAGAGTACACCTACGGCTATTTGTTCGAGTTGATCGACACGCTGGAGGCGACCGATCCACGCACAGTTCGGATCACGACCTCACAGCCGTTTGCTCCCTTCCTCGACAATCTCGCCAATCAGAACGCGCTGATCGTGCCCCGCGAGGCGGTCGAGAGCTTCGGCGACCTCAAGCAAAACGCCGTCGGCTCTGGTCCGTTCACGCTGACCGAGGCGGCGAAGGGCAACCGCTACGTCTATGAAAAGAACCCGAACTACTATCTGCCCGGCCAGCCCTATGTGGACAAGATGACGCTCCTGATTCTGCCGGACGAGGCATACCGCGTCTCTGCGCTGCGAAGCAAGCAGGTCGACATCCTCAACGTGAACAAGCCGCAGAAGGATGAGCTGACCCACAGCGACCGTTCGCTCGTGCTCCAGACAGTCGCCGGCTCCGCCGGCACCCGACTCGCGATCAACAACACCCGCCCGCCCTTCAACGACGTGCGTGTGCGCGAGGCAGTCAACCGTGCCCTCGACCGCAAGGCGTTGATCGCCACGATCCTGGAGGGCGACGGCAAGATCACAGGCCCGCTCAGTTCGAACCTCGCCTCCTGGTCCGTGCCGGACAGCGAGATCGAGGAAGCCTACCGGACGGACGTGCAAAAGGCGAAGCAACTGCTGGCCGACGCCGGCTTTCCCAATGGGTTCAAGACCACCTGGGAAGTCTCCGGCCAGACCTCGCCCACGAACTTGAAGGTGATGGAGATCATGAAGGAGCAGCTCAAGGCTGCCGGCATCGACATGACGATCGACAACCTCGAATACGCCGTCTGGCAGAAGCACGCCAACACCTTCGACTTCGTCGCCTTCTTCACCGGCATGCGCGCTTTCTCCGACCCGGATAACTACCTGTACCGCCTCTATCATCCGAAGAGCCCGCAACGTTACAGCGAGCCGGACAACGCCGAGCTGGTCGCCCTGATCGACAAGCAGCGGGCGACCCTCAACCTGGAGCAGCGCAAAACGGCCGTGCTTGAGGCACAGCGCCTGATCCTGCGCGATCACTACACCGCCGGCATCTATGACGCGCCGCTCTACTACCTCAGCCAGCCGCACGTCAAAGGTTGGTCGCCCACCGGGGCAACGGGCAACATCGAGTACGTCCACGCCTGGGTCGAGAAGTAAGGTCCGCCCGTCCGGCTGACGGCGCCTGCACGGCCGGCGCTGCACCAATCAACCAAGGAGAAGCACGTGCGCCAGTACATTTTCAAGCGCCTGCTTTCGGCGGTACCGACGCTGGTGCTCGTCTCGCTCGCGCTGTTCGTCCTGCTGCGGACGATTCCCGGCGATGCGATCGAATTGATGGTGGCCGAATCGCCGCACGTTCGTCCCGAAACCAGGGACGAGCTGGCGCGACAACTGGGACTGGCCGATCCGATCCCGGTGCAATACGTCCGCTGGCTGGGGAATGCGATCGTCGGCGACTTCGGCACGTCGATCTGGACGGGCCGGACGGTGATCGACCAGATCAACGAGCGGTTGCCGGTAACGCTGGAGCTTACGGTGCTTGCCGTCATGATCTCGCTGGCGATCGGGATCCCGATCGGCGTGCTCTCCGCCACGAAGCAGGACACGCTGCCGGATTACGTCGGGCGCATGATCGCGATCGCCGGGTTGTCGCTACCCAGCTTCGTCACGGGGACACTGGTCCTCGTCTACCTCGCCAAGTGGTTCCACTGGATCCCACCCGCCGGCTACACGCCGATCTACGAGGATCCGCTCCGTAACATCCAGCAGTTCCTCCTACCCGCGCTCGTCCTCGGCGCAGCCCTCGCCGGCACGGTGATGCGGATGACTCGCTCATCGATGCTCGAGGTGTTGCGGCAGGACTATGTCCGTACCGCACGTGCCAAGGGGCTACAAGGCCGGGTGATCGTCACGCGTCACGCGCTGAAGAATGCGATGAACCCAATCATCACGATCACCGGCAACCAGATCGGGAACCTGATCGGCGGGGCAATCATCGTCGAGGCGATGTTCGCGCTGCCCGGTCTCGGCCGGCTGACGCTCGATTCGATTCAGTCGCGGGATTACCCGCAGGTCCAGGCCAACGTCATGGTTGTGACGATCGGCTTCCTGCTCGTCAACATGATCGTCGATATCACCTACGGATTCTTTGACCCGCGGATCCGCTATAGCTGAGCACTGCCGAAGGAATAACAGATGGCACAGACCAAGCAGGCCGTCGCCGGTGCAGCCGGCTCCGGCATCCCCGGACTGCACATGCAGCCTTCGTTCCTCCGTTCGGTTGCGCGGTTTGCCCGCCGCAAACCGCTGGGAGCAATCAGCGCGGCGGTGATCCTGGTCCTGATCATCTGCGCGGTCTTTGCGCCGTGGATCGCGCCGAACGATCCGCTTGCCTACTCGCCTGGCCGCCAACTTCAGCCGCCCGGCAGCGAGTTCCCGCTCGGCAGCGATGAGATCGGCCGCGACGTGTTGAGCCGGATCGTCTACGGCGCCCGCGTTTCGCTTCAAGTCGGTATCATCGCCGTCGCGATCGGCACCACCCTCGGCGCCACGCTCGGCATCGTCTCCGGCTACTTCGGCGGCAAGCTCGACCTGCTGATCCAGCGGATCGTCGATGCGATGATGGCATTCCCCGGCCTGATCCTCGCCCTGGCGGTGGTCGCGGCACTGGGACCGGCGATCCACAACGTGATGGTCGCGATCGGCATTCTCGTCGCGCCGGGCACGGCCAGGGTAGTGCGCAGCGCCGTGCTCACCGTGAAGGAGATTCCGTTCATCGAGGCGGCACACGCCCTCGGCGTACCCACGGATCGCATCCTCGTACGCCACATTCTTCCGAACGTCACCGCACCGTTGATCGTGCTCGCCACGGTGCAGCTCGGCGCAGCGATCATCACCGAGGCGTCGCTCAGCTTTCTCGGTCTGGGAACGCCGCCGCCCGCCCCCTCCTGGGGCAGCATGCTCGGCGGCACCGCCCGCTTTCGACTCGAACAGGCGCCGTGGCTGCTGTGGGCGCCCGCGATTTCGATCAGTCTGGTGGTACTCTCGTTCAACCTGCTCGGCGATGCTTTGCGCGATGTGCTTGACCCGCGACTGCGGGGCGGTCGATGATCGCAACCTCCGGGCTGTCAGATCTCTGGCGATAATGGACACAAAAGTACCGGCGTCCGCGCTCCGACGCGGGAGCCTTGCATCAACGGGAGGCATGTGTGGACGGTCAACCGCTTGCCGGTCGCAGCTACACCACGGCGACGAGTTCATCCGCGGGCGAGATCGCCGGCTTTCTGCTGGCAGACCTCGGCGCGCGGGTGGTGGACGTGCAAGGGAGCGGCACGCCGGCCCAGATCGCCGATCTGACCGGCGACACCAGCGCCGCCCGCGTCGTCCTCAGCCCCTACGGTGAACGCGGCCGCTTCGCCGGTGGACCGGGGCACCACTCGGCCGTGGAGGCGGTCGGCGGCGCGCATATGTGCCAGTACACCTACGCACCCGGTCCGGCGTATCTGGTCACGCCCTACTCCAGCGTCGGCCAGGGCGCTCTAGCGGCGGCGGCCGTGCTCGCCTCCGAGTTGGGTGGTTCCCAGCCCGCGCTGCCGGTCAGCGGGGTCCAGGGGCTGTTCGCCCTCCAAGCCGGCTTCTACTCCTTCGGTCAGGAGTCGGAGCCGAACCGCTTCAACCACAGCCCGCGCGGGCAGTCACCCACCTATTCCACCTACCAGACCGCCGATGACTGGATCTTCATCGGCGCCTCGACGACACCGTTCACGATCAAGGTGTTGCAGGCGGTCGGGCTCGACGACGTGCTGGCCGATCCCGCCTTCGCCGAAGGCCCGCGCGCCTTCCGCAACTCCGCCATCGGCCAGCAGCTCTGGGACCGGATCGCGCCCGTGATCCGCGCCCATCCCCGCGACCACTGGCTGCGCATCTTCGAGGAAATCAAGGTGCCGGCTGGACCGGTATTGACGATGGAAGAGGCGCTCGCCCATCCGCAGATCCGGGCCGCCGGGCTGGCCGAGCCGGGCGAACCGATCGGCCGGCTCACGCGACTGGTGTCGGTCGACCGCACCGGCGATGCCACGCCCCGCGCGACGCGCGCGGTCGGACCCCTCCCCCTCTCCGGACTGCGTGTGGTCGAGTTGGCCGGCTATATCGCCGGCTCCTACCCCGGCCGCCTGCTCGCCGACCTCGGCGCCGATGTGGTCAAGATCGAGCCGCCCGACGGCGATCCGTTCCGTGCCACCGGCTACGGCTTCGCCGCCTGGAATCACGGCAAGCGCGGGCTTTCCCTCAATCTGCGCGAGCCGGCGGACCGCGCGCGGTTGCTCAAGCTCGTCGCGGAAGCGGATGTGCTGATCACCAATTACCGGCCGGAGGCGCTGGTGCGGATGTCCCTCGGCCGAGACTCGCTCTTTGCGGTCAACCCGGCGCTGATCCACTGCACGGTTTCCGCCTACGGCGAGAGCGGGCCGATGGCCCACCTGCCGGGTTTCGATCCGGTCGTGCAGGGATTCGCCGGCATCCTCAAGCGCCAGGGCGGCGCCGGCGAGCCGGTCAAGCCACAGATGGCAGCGACCGACTATCTCTCCGGCATGCTCGGCGCGGTCGGCGTACTCGCGGCGCTCGTCGCCCAGGCGGAGCGCGGCGGCGGCTATGTCGTGCGTACCTCCCTGCTCGCGGCGGCACTGCTCTTCAACTACAGCGCCTACGAAAACGTCCGCGCCGGCCGGCCGTACCTGATTGGGGGTCATGACTATAAAGGCCCGCACCCACTGAACGCCCTTCATCAGACCGGCGACGGTTGGCTGCTCACCGTCGCGCCCGATGCCACGCCTGCCGGCAATCTCGAAGCATCCCGCTATCTGGAGCGTGGCCTCGCAAACGACTCGACCGACGCCGCCATCGCCGGGCTCAACCGTCTCGGTGTACCAGCCGTGCCCTCGATCGGCCCATGGGATCTCACCGCCGAACCACACTTCATCGACAACGGCCTTTGGATCGACATCGAACAACCGGAGTTGGGCGTTCTCACGCTGCCGGCGCCGGTGCTCGGCCCGCCGACCGATCGGACGCCCGCGCCCGGGCTCGGAGAGCACAACCAGTTGACGGAGGTCTGGCGCACGCCGCAGGCTGTGCCGAACTGAGCCGCAATCCTCCAATTGAACCATCGACCAGAATTGATCGTGGCCGGAGACTTCATGCGGCCGTGTGCTGCACTGGCCGCGGTGCTCCTTGACACCCAGGAGCAGCCCCACTACAACGAGAGACAGGCACTCGCACGCATACGTTAAGGTAAAGGTCGGCGCCGGCTTCCCCCCGATCGTTGATCGTGCGGCCTCCGGTCGAAGCGTCCCGCGCCCCAATTTGAGCGGGCCGGTGAGGAAGGTACCCATCAATGAAGTTTGGTCTGTTCTACGAACTACAGTTGCCGAAGCCCTACGACAAGGAGACCTGGAATCCGGAGGACGAGCACCGCATCGTCAAGGAGGCGCTGGAGCAGGTCGAGCTGGCGGACCGGCTGGGCTTCGATTATGTCTTCGAGGTCGAGCACCATCACCTCGAAGAGTACGCCCACTCGACGGCCCCGGAGGTCTTTCTCGCCGCCGCCAGCCAGCGCACGAAAAACATGCGCCTCGGTCATGGCATCGTGCTGACGCCGCCGCCTTACAATCCCCCCGGCCGCATCGCTGAACGGATCGCGATGCTCGACCTCGTCTCCGACGGCCGCGTCGAGTTCGGCACGGGCGAGTCCTCATCCGCCAACGAGCTGGACGCCTATCACGTCCCCTGGGATCAGAAGAAGGCGATGTGGGAGGAGGGCGCCCGCGTCGCACTGCGGATGATGAGCGAGGAGCCGTTCCCCGGGTATCAGGGTCAGTATGTCGATTTCCCGCCGCGCAACGTCATCCCCAAGCCGCTGCAGAAGCCGCATCCGCCCGTCTGGGTCGCCGGCGGCCGGCGCGAGACGATGCTGCTGGCGGCCCGGCTGGGGATGGGGTCACTCGGTTTCGGCTTCGAGACGGCAGAGGAATCGGGCGAGCGCGTCTCGACGTACTGGCAGTTGATGCGCGACCAGTGCCGCCCGATCGGCAAGGCGGTCAACCCCGGCCTGATCATCCTCAGCCAGTTCGCCTGTGCCGAAACCGAAGAAGAGGCGGTCCGACGGGCGGGTGACGGCGGCCAGTTCTTTAGCTTCGCGCTGAACCACTACTACAATCCGATGACCGGCCCGCATCACGACCACGCCCGCACGAACCTCTTCCGCCAGTTCGTCGACACGCCGCCGGCGGAACGGATGGCGATGATCCAGGCGCGGTCGCGCGATCAGCTCGCCGACCTCGCCCGCGCCGAGCTGCATCTGGCCGAGACGGAGCCGGAGGACGAGAACGCCCGTGCGCTCTGGCGTTCGGCCCGCGCCCGCTCCGCCGTGGGGACGCCCGATATGCTCCGCCACTATCTGAAGCGCTACGAGGATGGCCACCTCGACGTGATGCTCTTCATCGCCCAGGCGGGCAGCCGCCGGCACGAGGACATCATGGCCTCGATCGAGCTCTTCGGAAAGACCGTACTGCCGGAGTTCAAGGAGCGCCATGAAACCGAGCACCGGCCCTGGCGTGAGGAACAGTTACAGGGATTCCAGTATCCGGTAAACTCTTCGATCTAACCATCGGCGATGGGAGCGCGTAATGCCTGGTACGCAGATCCGGGAGATTCAAGATGAAGAGCTGCGCGGTCTGATGGAAAAGGCGGACGCGCTGCTCGGTGGGGGAGACGACAGCGGTTGTGTTCATGTCTGTGCCGACGCCTATCTGCTCCTGTTGCAGAAGCAACCGCAGGTGCTGACCGGATTGCAGAAGGTGCTGGCGACGCCACGGGTGCAGGCGGGACTCGAAACGGGAACCCTGCGCTTTGCGCCGCTGATGTGGCCGCGGTTGGCGGCCAAGCTGAGCCTGCCGGATGATGGCCCGCCGGCGATCACCTTCGACCGCGAGCAGATCAGCTTCAGCGAGACGGTGCAATATTACGAGTTCACCCTCAATCTGATCGCCGACGCCGAGAAGGGTACATTACAATCCGGTGAAGGCGGCACCGGATTGTAGCGGGGGCGGCTTTGTCCATCAGCGTGAGGTGGCGGCCGCCGGGCGTGATCCGGGCAGACCGATCAGAATCATCGGAGGGGGAGGTGCAGACCGGCGGCGAGACACGAAAACATTCGCCGGGGCACGCGGAGCTGAGTCACCCACGTCATCGTTCACCATCACCGTCGGTATTGACCACGCAGAGGGAGGGAGGAACCAATGCAGGGGCAGAATCGTTCATGGACCATGGTGGCGGCGCGGAGGTTCGGACGCCGCACGCTGGTGCGTGCCGGCGGAGTGGCCGGCGCGACGGCCTTTCTCGCCGCGTGCGGCGGTGACAGCGACGACCAATCTGCCGGTGTGTCGACCCAGACACCGGGCACGGCCGCACAGGCAACCGAAGGCACGCCGAAACCGGGTGGCGAGCTGCGCGAGGCGACGATCACGCAGGCGCCGCACTTCTCACCGTTCCATCCCGGCGCCGATCCGTCGTATGTCAACTTCTTTCGCCGTGTCTACGGCTACTACGACTACCTCTGGACCTTCAAGGATGTCGACACCGCCGACCGCATGCGGCTGATGCTGGCGGCCTCGGTCGAGCAGCCGGACCCGACGACCGTGGTCGTCAAGTTGCAGCCGTCCAAGTTCCACAACCGCGCGCCCGCCAACGGCCGTGATCTCACCGCCGAGGACATGGTGGAAACGGTCAAGTTCTTGATGTCGCCGCCGGCCAGCGGCGGGCTCTTTCTCCAGTCCGGCAAAGACCTGGAGTCGGTCGCGGTTGTCGACCAGTCCACGCTCCGCTTCACGATGTTCGGACCGCGCGCCTTCTTCTATGAGGAGCTACAGGGCGGCATCAACACCGGCAAACCGGTGGTGCCAAAGGAGATGCTGGACGAGAAGACGCTGAAGGAGACGATTCCCGTCGGCAGCGGCCCGTACGAGTACCAGGCCCATACGCAGGGAAGTATCGAGGAGGTCAAGCGCAACCCTGCTTACCGGACAGCGGAACAGCCCTACATCGCCGCGCGCAAACTGACCTTCGTCCCCGATCAGGCGGCGATCGAGGCCGCCTTCCGTGCCAACCAGATCGAGACGATCGGCTTCAACGATGTCAAACAAAAGGAAGCGGTTGGCAAAGATCTGGGCGACAAGATCGTGATCGAGACGCGGCCATCGACCAGCGGCATGGCGCTGATCGTCAACATCAACCGCCCGCCCTGGAACGATATCCGCGTGCGCGAGGCGATCCACCGCGCGATCGACATCGACCGGGTGATCAATGTCGTCTATTTCGGCGATGCCGAACGGACCTGGTACTTCTCCAAGGCCCGCTTCGACCGCAGTCCGCTCGGTCCCGAGCCGCTGCAACAGTACATCGGCCACGATCCGAAGAAGGCCGCCGATCTGCTCAAGGCGGCGGGTGTTGATCCCAACAAAGAGTACGAGTTCATGGTGCCGGTGGAGGCACAGACCTGGGTCGACTCCGGCCGGCTGATGGCGGAGGATCTCGCCGCGGTTGGACTGAAGATGCGGATCAACCCGGTCGTCCGCAACATCTACCTGCAGCGTGCCGGACCCCAGCCGGGCGACTTCGACATGTCGATGTCCGTCCTGCTCGACTACCGCCACGCCACCAGCAATTCCGGAACGTTCTGGAACTCGAATTCGCTTCGCGATCCGGAGATCGACGCCTTCGTCGACCGCATCTTCGAGACGGTGGACAATGAGCAACGCGCCAAGATGTCGCATGAGTTCGAGACGATGCTCGCCCGCAAGTATGCGAACTTCATCCCGATCCTATCGACGATGACGCACTACGGCTGGTATTCCTACGTGAAGGGCATGGATCCGGACTTCCACCCAGCCAACGGACTCCAGACAAAGCGCTGGATCGACAAGTAGGGCAAGGAAGAATCGTATGTTAGGCAGTGGCGGCGCCATTAGGAGAAGGCGCCGTCCTCCTCAGTCTCGCAACATTGAACCGAAGTTGTGGTTCCCATTGCCTGGCGACACGGTACCCTCACACTCGGGCGTGTGGACTGCAAAACCCCGTTAGCAAGTCCATCACGTCGAGGACCGCGTCCTCATCTTCTTCACGCCCGGACGCTTGAAAGTATATTCGGAGCGTCTCCATCTCCGCGTACAGGCTGTCTGGTTCCTGTCCTTGAGCGACGAGCAGCCTCACCGCATTGCCGAGACTTGTCGTGGGATCTTCAGCGCGCAATGCCCTGGCAAGTTGGTCTTGAACGCTCATCACGATCTGAACTCTGAACTGCGAAGATCACGCGTCCGTTGCGTCCGAGCGCGCCTCATCCAGGTCCAGGCGCCGAACCAGTTCCTCGTGAGAGATTCCGCCTTCGACTCTCCGCCGCTCCCGCGACCGTTCCAGAATCGCCTGGAAGCGAGGATTGGTGCTGAGCGAGATCGTTTCCCAATCCACTCGTCCTAGCGAGATGACGGCAGCGACCGGCTGGCCTCCCTCCGTCAGGATGACCGGATCGTCGCTATGCTCTCGAACGTATTCCGCCAACGCCGCGCCGGCTTCCGCCAGTTCAATTTTCTTCATAGCTCAATCTCTTCTCCGGCGATGAGGATCCGGTTCCTGTGTTTGATCCCGATGGCATTGATATAGACGATCGGTTCAGGCTGATCCACTACATCGTAATACACGCGCAGCGCACCCACTCGAAGCTCCCACGACGCAATTGGATTCGGCAGCATGGGCTTTCGGTTTCGAGTCTCGACGGTTGGTTCGTGGGCCAACCGCCGAACAATCGCATCAAGGATGGTCGCTCGTTGTGCGGCTGTCACAAAGTGTCGTAGATGGTCCACGGCCTCCGGCGAGTAATCCAGGCGATATGGCATCGACTTCCCTACAGTGTGGAACGAACATTGCCACACCCGACCACGCAGATAGGCCGCCAATCATTCTTCGTCTTCGATGTCGGCGGTCAGCACTTCGCGGGAGCCGAGCCCCTCGGCGGCGCCGACGAGGCCCTCCTCTTCGAGGATGTCCATCAGGCGGGCGGCGCGGGGGTAGCCGATCCGCAGGCGGCGCTGGAGCATCGAGGTGGAGACGCGCGTGTGCTCGGCGGCGAGGGCGCGCGCCTTCTCCAGCAGCGGATCGTCTTCGTCTTCCTCCGCATCTTGTTCTGCTTTCGCTTCCTCAACCAGATGGTCGAACGTCTCCGGCTTGAGGTTGCGGAAGTGCGCGCTCGTCCAGAAGTCGACCAGCCGCTCGATCTCGGCGTCGGAGACGTAGACACCCTGGAGGCGGCGGGGCTTGGCTTCGTCGGTGGGCATGTAAAGCATGTCACCGCGGCCGAGCAGTTTCTCCGCGCCGGCACTGTCGAGGATCGTGCGGGAGTCCACCTGGCTGGTCACGGCGAAGGCGATGCGGGTGGGGAAGTTGGCCTTGATCAGGCCGGTGATCACGTCAACCGAGGGGCGCTGCGTCGCGACGATCAGGTGAATGCCGGTGGCCCGGGCGAGTTGGGCGAGCCGGCAGATCTGCTTCTCCACCTCGAACGGCGCCGCCATCATCAAGTCGGCCAGCTCGTCGATGATCACGACCCAGTAGGGCAGCTTGTTCACCACCTGCGGATGCTTGTTGTAGCCTTCGAGGTTGCGAACGGCGAGCTGGGCGAACTTGGTGTACCGCGCCTCCATCTCGTGGATTACCGCACCGAGCGTGCCGACAACCTCGTCCATATCGACGATCACACGGGAGAGGGCGAGGTGGGGGATCTCGGCGAAGCCCGTCAGTTCGACCCGCTTGGGGTCGATCATGACGAAGCGCACCTCTTCGGGCGTGGCGTGCATGAGCAAACAGGTGATGACCGCGTTGATGCAGACGCTTTTGCCTGCGCCGGTCGCGCCGGCGATCAACAGGTGCGGCATCTTGGCCAGGTCGGCCACAACCGGTTCACCGGAGACACCCTTGCCCAGCGCCAGGGCGAGACGCGATTTCCCCATCTGCTTCTGAAAAGCGGGCGATTCGATCACGCTGCGCAGCGAGACAACGGTGGCGTTGGTGTTGGGCACTTCGATGCCGATGATCGGCTTTCCCGGCACCGGCGCTTCGATCCGCACGGACGGCGCGGCCAGCGCGAGCGACAGATCGTTTTGCAGGCGCAGCACCTGGTTGACGCGCACGCGCGTGCGCGAGACTTCCTCCTGCCGAGCCTTCGGCTTACCGTCGCGGTCCAGCAACGGGCGGCCGGCAGCGTCCCGTTCGACAATGGTCCGCGTCTTTACCTCCCAGCCTGGCTCAACGCCGAACTGGGTGACGGTCGGGCCTTTGCTCACCGAGACGACGCGGGCATCGACGCCGAAGCTGGCGAGCGTATCGACGATCAGCTTCGCCCGTTGGTCCGTATCCGGCACCAGCGCATCGACCGCCGGCGGCGGCGTCAGCAGATCGACCGGTGGGTGCTGCCAGCCGTTCGCGCTCGGCGCGGGCCGGGGCGGCGTTTCATCCTCGACCGCGCGCTTCGGCGGCGTCACGCGCGGCAATTTGGCCGCCTTCGTCACCACCTCCGGCTCGTCGGCGGCCGGATCAGTGGGCAGGTACGAAGGATATCCCGGCGACGTCATCGGCGGGGCGAGCGGAGCATCGGGTTCACGCAGGGAGAGCAGTCCCCGCGTGCCATCGACGATCATATGAAACGTTCGCTGCGGTACGTGCCAGGAGTTGACGGTACGCGCCGCCGGTGGAACGCCATTGATCACCCGCCGCGTCACCCGTGGCGCGAGGATGAACGCGGCGGCGACGCCGCACCAGAACCAGATCAGCAAACCGATCAGCGTGCGGCCAAAGAACCGCCCGACATCACCGCCAAGCGTCACATCGGCGAGGGAGACACCGCCGAACGTCCACGACGGCTGCGGCCAGCCGGCA
The DNA here is from genome assembly GCA_050184225.1 of Dehalococcoidia bacterium. Lineage (GTDB taxonomy): Bacteria > Chloroflexota > Dehalococcoidia > CAUJGQ01 > CAUJGQ01 > JBFXAN01. The sequence continues at coordinate 147,983 of JBFXAN010000001.1, forward strand.
ATCCCCCAGAGGAAGACGACCAGCGCCAATCCGCCCGCCAGCCGGAGCAACCCGCGCCGAGTCGCCGGCAACCGGTGGAAGTACACCGCCAGCGTCGTGACGAGCAATCCGAACGCAACAAAGGCCAGACCCGCGCCAAACGTCCGCACCAACGCGCGCTGTGCCGCGCCCAGCGCGCCGCCGACCTCGGACCACATGGCGATTGAGATCAACACGACGGCGATCACGGCGAGAACGGCAAAGGTCTGCCATTGCAGGAGCAGCTTCGCCAGCCACGTGAACGGATCAAACGGCGCCGGCGTCGCGGAACGCCCGCGCGGCGACGAGCGGGATCGGGACGAAGGTCGGGCACGGGTCACAGCGGCTTACCCCTCCCCCGGCCCCTCCCCCCGCTGACGCGCGGAGAGGGGTGCACTGGTCTGCGTGTGGTGCCAACGGCGAACCGTCCCACTGCCAGCTCGTCGCGAAGGCGAAGTTGGCAGCCCGGTGCCGGCGTGGCACCTCTCTCCGCGCGTCAGCGGGGGGAGGGGCCGGGGGAGGGGTCCGCTCACACCCATCTCACACCTCAACCACCACCGGCAGGATCATCGGCCGGCGGCGCGTCTCATCGTACAGATAGCGGGCAAGCGTATCTTTGAGTTTGGTGTTCGAGATCCCCCATTCGGCGATGTGGTCGGCGCCGTCGAGCGACTTCGCCGCCACGTCGCGCGTCGCTTCGAGCAGGCCGGCGGACTCCTCCGCATCGACAAAGCCGCGCGAGATCACATCCGGCCGGCCGACGGGCTGCCCCGACTTCTTATCGACTGCGATCACCACGACGAGCATGCCGTCCGATGCGAGATGCCGGCGGTCACGCAGCACGACGTGGTCGATATCGCCAACGCCGAGGCCGTCGACATAGACGTGCGCCGCCGAAACGTGGTCGACAGTCTCAGCGGTGAGCCCGTCGGTTTCCCATACGTCCCCATCTTCGAGGACAAAGGTGCGGTCGGCAGGAACGCCCATGTCCCGCGCCAGCTTGGCATGGAGGGTCATGTGGCGGTATTCGCCGTGGATCGGGATGAAATAGCGCGGCTTCACCAGGCTAAAGATCAGCTTCAGTTCCTCTTGTGCGGCATGGCCGCGGACGTGGACGTTCGCCACCCGGTTATAGAGGACGTTGGCGCCGAGCTTGAAGAGATTATCTACCACCCGGTTGACCAGGCCCTCGTTACCGGGAATGGGCGACGAGGACATGACGACCGTGTCGCCGGGCATGATTTCGACGAAGCGGTGATCCTTGTTCGCCATCCGCGCCAGGCCGGCGGTCGGCTCGCCCTGGGTGCCGGTGGTCATGATCGCGATCTCGTTCGGGTCGAACTTCTCGAGATCTTCGATCCGCGTGATCACACCGTTGGGGTCCTGAAGATAGCCCATCTCCAGCGCCATCTGCGTGTTGTCGACCATGCTTCGACCGGTGACGAACACCCGTCGACCGTGCCGCTCCGCCGCCTCGATCACCATCTGGATCCGCGAAATGAGAGACGCAAACGTGCCGACGATCACGCGGCCGGGCGCCGTCGCCATCATATAGTCCAGCGCCTCCGCTACTTTGCGCTCGGACGGCGTGTACCCCTCGATCTCGGCGTAGGTGGAGTCAGCGCAGAGCAGCATCACCCCCTCATTGCCAAGCTCGGAGAGCCGGTTCAGGTCGGTGTGCTGGTCCATCACGGGCGTATAGTCCAGCTTGAAGTCGCCGGTATGAATCGCGACGCCGACCGGCGTATGCAGGATCACACCGGTGGAATCAGGAATGCTGTGGGCGACGCGGAACCACTCGACGCCGATCCCGCCGAGTTCGTAGCGCTTCCCCGGTTCGATGATCGTCGTCTGCGCATCGCGATGCATGCGATGTTCGCGCAATTTGACATTGACCAGACCCATCGTCAACCGGGTGCCATACAGCGGCACGTTCATCTGGCGGAGAATGTAGGGGATCGCGCCGATGTGGTCCTCGTGCCCGTGGGTGAAGACGATGCCGCGGATCTTCTCCTCCCGTTCCAGCAGATACGAGACATCGGGCACGACCAGGTCGACGCCGAGCATCTCTTCTTCGGGAAACATGAGGCCGCAATCGACGACGACGATGTCGTCGGCGGTCTCGAAGACCATCATATTCTTGCCGATCTCACCGAGACCGCCGAGCGGGACAATACGGAGTGAGCCAGGTGCAACCATTGTCAGTTCCTAGTTCCTGGTTCCACGTTCCTCGTTCTCCCAGTCGCAACCGGGAACCCGGAACTCGGAACTTGGAACCTTGCGTCAGAATAGGCGACCCTGCTCCGCGGCCACAGGCGGCGCCTCCGGTTGCGGCGGCGGTGCCGCTCGGGCGCGCTGCTGGGCAGCGGCGAGGATCGTGGGGAGCTTCTGGAAATCGGCCACGATCAGCGATCGATAGCGTTCTTGATGGAGCGCGGCGGCGGGATGGAACATCGGCACAACGGTGATGCCGTCGATCTCGCGCGGATCGCCGTGAATCCGCGAGATCGTGGCGCCGGGAATGAAGCGGTTCATCGAGTGCCGGCCCAATGTGACGATCACCGCGGGCTTGATCAGCTCGATCTGCCGGTTCAGCCATGTGCTGCACGCCTCGGTTTCATCCGGCATCGGGTCACGGTTGTTCGGCGGCCGGCACTTGACGATGTTCGTGATGTAAACGTCCGTCCGCTTCAAGCCTGCCGCTCCGAGCAACTGATCGAGGAACTTGCCGGCGGCGCCGACGAACGGGCGCCCCTGGCGATCCTCATTAAATCCCGGTCCTTCACCGATAAACATAATCTGAGCGTCTTCCGGTCCTTCTCCCGGAACGGCGTTGGTGCGGGTTTCGCAGAGGCGACAATCCGGACAACGAAGGATCAGTTGGGCCAGGTCGGATAGCTCTGACATCGGTGCGCAGTCTCCGGCAACAGCCGGCCCGCGGGGATAAAAAAACGGGCCGGCGGCGCGTACGGGCCTCGTGCTGCAAGCGCCCTGTACCTGCCACCGCACCCCGCCACCATCGACCTGAGGGTAGCACGCGGGGCAAAGGAGATCAATTTGAAGTGTGGCGGAACGGGCCATCACGTGATGGCGCGAGTGTGAGTAGAACGCCGGCCGCGAATCCGTATGATGGTGGACAGGCGCGCAACAGACGCACCGGGGGAGTAGCACGAATGCCACAAACGCCGCTCGAAATTCTGCAGACCTCGATGGACTCGATGCATGGCATGCTCGATAAAGTCACGTCCGACATGACCGTCGAACAGGTCAACTTCCGGCCACAGGAGGGCGGCGTCTCTCCGTTCTTCAGCCTGTGGCACTATGTCCGCACCGAAGACAACGTGATCAACTGGGTCCTGCATCGGCAGCCGACGGTCTGGATGGAGGGCGGCTTTGACGAGAAGCTGGGATTGCACCGCACGGCGCAGGGCACCGGCATGACCGAGACGGAAGCGAACGCCGTCATCCTCAAGGATCTGGACGTGTGGAGAGAGTACCAGCCGAAGGTCTGGCAGCGGACGGCCGAGTATCTTCGCTCGATGAATCCGGAGGAGTTCGAGGAACGCCGCGTGACGATCAAGCCGCTGCCGGAGATGTCGCTGTGGAGCGGCCTGTTCGGCATGTGCCTCTCGCATGGGTATCGACACATCGGCGAGATCGAATACGCGCGGGGGGTCATCGGTCTGGGTGGGCTGACGATTTAGGAGCGTGGAGCAATGGGCCATAATGTCGATGAGGTCTTTCGCGAAGGATCTCGAAGGGAGGAGTCAATCGTGGTGAAGCGCTCGATCGCGATCGTCATCTTTCCGGTGGTCGAGGAACTCGACTTCGTCGGTCCGTGGGAGGTCTTCGCCTTCCTGCGTGACATCGAGCCGGAGAGCTGCGAGGTCTTCACCGTCTCGGAGCACGGCGGCGAAGTGCGGTGCGCCAAGGGCCTGCGGGTGGTCGCTGACTACAGCTTCGAGACGGCGCCGTCGGCGGATATTGTGCTCGTCCCCGGCGGCATGGGGACGCGCACCGAGGTAGAGAACCCGCGACTGATCGACTACCTGCGTCGCGCCGCCGGGAGCGCCGAGGTGACAACGTCGGTATGCACCGGCTCCTTCCTCTTGGAGCGGGCGGGGCTGCTTGAGGGCAGGCGGGCGACGACGCACTGGGGATCGCTGGACCGGCTGCGTGGCCTGGGCACAGTCGAAGTTGTCGAGGAGCGCTGGATCGATGAGGGTGATGTGATCACGGCGTCGGGCGTCTCCGCCGGAATCGACATGGCGCTGTACCTTGTCGGACGGCTCTGGGGACCGGAGATGGCGCGGCGGGTGCAAAAGGGGATCGAGTACTTCCCGGCGCCGCCGTACGCCGACGTGCCGGTTCCGGCGCGCATTCGCTGATCATCGGAGGGCCGCGTGTGCGGCGCCGGTGGGAAATCCGGCAGTGACGCGACCGTCGCACGCCCAAGGAGGACGGTATGCCGGGAGACTCGGATGTACCGTTGGTGGGCCGGCAGGGAGAGCGTGCGCTCCTGCTTGAGCGCCTTGAGCATGCTGCGGCCGGCGACGCTCGACTGGTCCTGATCGCGGGCGAGCCGGGGATCGGCAAGAGCCGGCTCTTGGCCGAGGTTGCCGATCAGGCAAAGGCTGCCGGATGGCTCGTGCTCGGCGGTCGAGCGTATGAGTCCGAGGGACTACCCCCCTATCTGCCGTTTACCGTGGCGCTCCGCGATGTCGTTCGGGGCCTTTCCCTCGACGAACTCGGTGAGCAGGTTGGCACGCTTGTGGGCGGCATCGCCGCGATTGTGCCTGAGGCCGTGCACCAGGTTGCTCACCTGCCGCCCAGCGCCGCACTGAGTCCCGAGCATGAGCGCTACCGGCTGTTTGAGCGCGTCACCGAACTCTTGCTGTTCCTCGCTCGGCGGCAATCAAGCAATGGCCGGCAGGCAGGTGTGCTGTTGATCCTCGACGATCTGCAGTGGGCGGACCGTCCATCCCTACTCCTCCTACAGCATCTCGCCCGCGGGATCGCCGGAGCACCAATGCTTGTTGCCGGTGCGTACCGGACGGTGGATCTTCGGAGGACGCATCCGCTGACGGGCGTCCTCGCCGAACTTCGACGGGAGCGGCTTGCGGACCGCATCCGCTTGGGTGGGTTGGACCGTACGGACACGGCAGCCCTGATCGCGGCGATATCGGGAACCAGCCCAGCGGACGACGTGGTTGATGCGATCGCAGATGAGACGGAGGGCAACCCGTTCTTCGTCGAGGAGATCGTGCGGCATCTCCAGGCGGAGCATCGTGACCTGACGAGTCCGGACGCGATTGCCGATCGAGGGGAGATTCCGGAAGGGATCCGCGAGGTGATCGGGGCGCGTCTGAGTCGCCTGAGTGCGGCGACGAACCGGGCTCTACATGTGGCTGCCGTGCTTGGGGATGGGTTCGAGTTTGATCTGCTGCGCGAGGTGAGCGCCATCGATGGGGGAGAACCGATCGACGCGCTCGACGAGGCGATCACCGCCGGCGTGCTCCGAGAGGTGGACGGCAGATTCAACTTTCGGCATGTGCTGATTCGGCAGACGGTCCATGCGGAGGTGAGCCTTCCCCGACGTCAGCAATTCCACCTGCGCGCGGCCCAGGCGATGGAGGCACTTGCGCGTGTTCGACCGGCGCCCGATGTGGCCGCCATCGCCATGCACTACCGGCTCGCCGGCCGCGCCGCCGATCCGGATACGACGATCCGCGCCGCGATCGAAGCTGCGAACGCTGCCGCCGCCCGCTACGCCTGGGAGGATGCCGCCGGTCACTGGTCGACGGTAGTGGAGTTATTGCCGGCCGGAGACGCGCGGCGGCGTTGCGAGGCGCTGCTCACCCTCGGCGAGATGCAGCAGCGCGCCGGTGACCTCCTGCCGGCCGAATTCAATCTGGAGGAAGCCGCGCGGCTCGCGCGTCGGTTGGGTGCGGCCGACCTTCTGGCGCGTGCCGCGCTCAGCTATGGATTGGGCGACGAGACCGGCGGCCTGGTGCCGGAGCGGTCGCGCCGGACGCTGGAGGAGGCGCGCGCGGCGCTGGGCAACGAGGACTCGGCGCTGCTGTCGCGTGTTCTTGCCCGCCTGTCGTGGCAGCAACTGCGCGCGGAATTACTTGACGACCGGCGGGAGTTAAGCGCGGAGGCCGTCGACGTTGCCCGGCGCGTCGGCGATCCGGTGACGCTCGCCCACGCCCTCTGTGCCCGTCATTGGGGACTGACCGGCCCGGAGGCGCATGAGGAACGGCTGGCAATCGCGGACGAGATCATCGCGGTCGCCGGATCGTGCGATGACCGAGAGTTGCTGCTTGCCGGTCACTTCTGGCGTCTGATGGACCTGCTTGAAGCCGGCGAGATTCATGAGGCGGATCGGGAGATCTCCGCCTATGCTGCGCTGGCCGAACCCCTACGGCAGCCCTACTACGGCTGGTATGTCCCGCTGATGCACGGCATGCAGGCGTTGCGGGACGGCCGGCTTGCCGAAGCTGAGCGCCAGGCACATGAGGCCATGGAGATCGGGCGTCGTGGGCAGGAGCGGCTGTCCCGTATGCACCACGCCGTTCAGGCGACGTTCATTCTCGACGCCCTCGGACGCACGGAGGAGGCGCTCGCCGCCGCTCGGACGATCGTCGACGAACAGCCTGACCTCACGCCCGGACAGGTGCTCTACATGTACCAACTGCAGCGATCCGGTCGCCCGGACGAAGCGCGGGCGCTGGTTCGCGCGCTGGCTGAGGATGACTTCGGCCGCGTTAGCCGTGACGAAGACTGGCTGATGATCGTGATGCTGCTCGGCTTGACCTGTGCCGAACTCGATGAGCCGTTCTATGCAGCACGCATCTACCAAATATTGCGACCGTATCCCCACCTGTGCACCGTGCTGGGCAATGCGGCGGTGTGGCTTGGACCAGTCGAACGCGCGTTGGGATTGCTGGCGGCCGCACTCGGCCGGACCGAGGAGGCGATCGCGCACCTGGAAACCGCCGCCGCGATCACCGAGCGGGTCGATGCCCGACCGCTGCTCGCTTCCATTCGATACGAACTGGCGTCGGTCCTGTTCGAGGCGGAGACCGACGCCGGACGTGCGCGAGCCGTCAGATTACTCCACCAGGTGCATGATGCGGCAGAGGAGATCGGAATGCCGCTGCTGGCTGAGCGGGCGGCTGCCGCTCTCGCGCACAGCGCACATGTCGCCGGCATTCCCGTTGGCCGTCCTGCCGGAGGGCCGGATGGACTGACCGAGCGCGAGGTCGAGGTGTTACGTCTGGTCGCATCGGGACACACCAATCGTGAAGTTGCCGACACGCTGGTGCTGAGCGTTCGCACGGTCGAGCGACACATCGCTCACATCTACGCCAAGACCAACGCCCGCGGACGCGCCGACGCCACCCTGTACGCCGTCCGGCACAGCCTCGTATCCGATGTGTCTCCCGAGTGAGTGTTTTCCGCCACGTCGCGTCACGCGTCGCCGGGTGATTCGCCGGCAAAGATGCGTGGCGGCACGGATGGAGACCGGCGCCGGATGCGCGACAGTGCAGGTGGTCCGGGGGCTTCGCCGGATGCGGCTCTTCCCATGGAGCTGCACCTCGGCGGACCCCCGGCACCACCCGGCAGGTACCCGATTGGATGGGAGGAGAGCAATGACAACGCAAGAATTGGATTCCGCCAGGGTCGAGGCATTCGGCGGTCGCATGCTCGGCATGCTCAACGATGCCTTCCTGGCGCAATTGGTCAGCATCGGCCATCAAACCGGTCTCTTCGATCGCCTGGCGTCGCTGCCACCTTCAACCAGCGCGCAGGTTGCCGAGGCGACGAGGCTCAACGAGCGATACGTCCGCGAATGGCTGGCGGCGATGGTAACCGGCCGCATCGTCGAATACGATCCGGCGACACGTACCTTCTCCCTGCCGCCGGAGCATGCCGCGTCGCTCACCCGTGCGGCGGGGCCAGGCAACCTGGCGTTTTTCACGCAGTACCTCGCTCTAATTGGTCAGAACGAGGACCGCTACGTCGAGTGCTTCCGTTCTGGTGGCGGCGTGCCGTACTCCGCCTTCACCCGCTTTCAAGAACTGCAACGTGAAGAGACCGGGCCGCTGTTCGATGCAACCCTGGTCGACGTGACGTTGCCGATGATTCCAGGAATGGTCGATCAACTCGAACGCGGCATCGACGTCGCCGAGATCGGCTGCGGCTCCGGCCATGCGCTCAATCTGATGGCACGGGCATTCCCCAACAGCCGTTTCACCGGCTACGACTTCTCGGAGGAGGGGATCACCGCCGGCAGGAATGAAGCGGATGAACTGGGACTATCGAACGTTCGCTTCGTGCTCCAGGATGTCGCCGCCCTGGAGCACGCACGGGCGTACGACCTGATCACCGCCTTCGACTCGATCCACGACCAGGCGCAGCCGGGACGAGTATTGCAGAACATCGCACGGGCATTGCGGCCGGACGGCACCTTCCTGATGGTCGATATTGCCGGATCGAGCAACATCGAGGAGAACCTCGATCACCCACTGGCGCCGATGCTCTACTCGGCTTCGGTACTGCACTGCATGACCGTCTCCCTCGCTCAGGGAGGTGAAGGACTTGGCACCATGTGGGGCGAGCAGACCGCCCGTCGAATGCTGGCCGACGCCGGATTCACGCATGTGGACGTGAAGCAGGTGGAAGACGACTTCATGAATGCGTATTACATCTGCTCGACGGGGTGATGATGCGCCCCTCCCTCGCTATGCGGAGGAGGGGTCGGGGGAGGGGGCAGCGAGCGGGCAATCCCGACAGATAGATCGTGTTCCAGAGGGCGGCGTCAAACGTCGATCCGCCTCCATCTGGTTCAGCAGGTGGTAGACCGTCCACAGCGGCAGGCCGACGACGTTGCAATAGCAACCGTCAATGCGGGCAACCGGGGCGAAGGCTTCATCCTGGATGGCGTAGGCACCGGCTTTGTCGAACGGCGTGCCGGCGGCAATGCTGTCGGCAATCTCGGCGTCGGTGTAGTTCCGCATCCAGACAGCGGTGATCGGAGCAGCCGTATGAACATGGCCGGATGCCGCATAGCAGAGGGCTACGGCCGTGATCACTTGATGGCCGCGGTTGCGAAGCGCGCGCAGCATCGCGGTGGCTTCGTCCGCGTCCTGCGGTTTGCCACGGATGTGGTTGTCGAGGACGACGAGCGTGTCAGCGCCAAGCACCACGCCGCGCTGGAGACCATCAGCGACAGTCTCCGCTTTGGTGCGGGCAAGCCTGAGTGCGGCGTCCCTCGGTCGCTCACCGGGGAGAATCTGCTCATCGATATCGGCGTTGATCACTCCGAAGGGCAGGCCAAGGGCGGCGAGCAACGTCCGGCGCCTGGGCGATGCCGATGCGAGCACGAGCGGAGGCGACGCTCCGGCGGCTTCTGCATCAGGCATCAGCCGGTGCCTTGTCGTAGGGTGAGGATCGCGACGTTCTCGATGTGATAGGTCTGCGGGAACAAATCGACGGGTTGAAGAGAGTCCACCTGATATCCGCCATCGACCAGGATCCGCAGGTCACGCGCGAGCGTTGCCGGGTCACAAGAGACATAGGCGATCCGCGGGACGGCGGCCTCGATGAGCGCCTGCAACACCTGCGGCGCGCAACCCTGGCGTGAAGGATCGAGCACGGCCGCAGTTGGCCGGACGTCGAGCGCGGGCAGAACGCGCTCGACCTCACCCTCGACCCAGCGGACGTTGGCCAGTTCGGCGGTGTTGTGCCGGCCGTCCGCCACGGATGAGGCCGCCACCTCGATCGCGATCACCTCGGCGACATCGCCCGCCAGTACCTTCGCAAACGTGCCGACGCCTGCGTAGGCGTCGAGCAGGACATCATCCCGGCTAAGGCACAGTCCCTCGCTGACCAGCCGGATCAGCGTTTCGGCCTGGGCGGTGTTCACCTGGAAGAAGGACGATGCCGAGACGCGGAACCGCTCACCGCACAATTCCTCCTCGAAGGTTGTCTGGCCGGACTCCACCTCGGGGACATAGGCGCCGATGTCCGGTTGAACCAGCATATCGCCGGTGTTGACGCCGACCCGCACGGCGACCTGATGCAGCTTGGGCAGCCGCCCCCTGGGCGGGTCAGCAGTGGCGTCGATCGTGGAGGCGGGTTCGAGCTCGCCTTGCAACGTGTGAAGCACATCGACGATCGGCGGCTGCATGATGTCGCAGTTTTCGATGCGGAGCATGCGCTTGCGGCCGCGCATGATGAAGCCGAGGAATCCGGCGCGATCGAGGCTGAAACGGGCGTGGTTACGATAGTTCCACACCTCCGGCGAGGGAAGCATCGGCCGCACCAGAACATCCGGCAGGTGACCGATGCGACGCATCTGCTCCCGCACAACCTCCGTCTTGAGCCGAAGCTGCTCGCCATACTCGATGTGCTGAAGCTGGCAGCCGCCGCAGACGCCGAAGTACTCACAGCGCGGTGTCACCCGACTGGGTGCAGACGCGTGGACCGCGGTGACGACGCCTTCGAGATAATCGGGATAGGCCCGCTCGATCAGGACATCGACCTCTTCGCCGGGGACGCCGAAGGCAACAAAGACGACCTGACCATCCTTGCGCGCGATCGCGCTGCCATGATGGCTGAGCGATTCCAGCCGCAGACGAAACGTCTCGCCTGCGGGTGGGCGAAGGTGGGCCTTTCGGTCGCGTCGAGACATACGAACCCCTCCCGCGGCCCCTCCCCTCGCTAACGCGCGGAGAGGGGAGCACTCGCTCACCATGATGCCAGCGTAAGCCGATCAACAGCCAGACCGCTGCGATGAGGATACTGGCAGCCCGGTCAGATCAGGACTCCCCTCTCCGCGCGTTAGCGAGGGGAGGGGCCGGGGGAGGGGTCCGCTACCGCCGTCCGATCGAGCTCACATGCCGCACATTGTCCTCGATGCCGCGGGCGTGGCGTTCTTCCGGGGGAAGTTCGCCATCGATCACGGTCCGGTCGTCGCCGTGCTGGCTGACCAGGTCCGGCGTTTCTCCGGTTTCGTGCTCCAGCGGTCCGAGCGATACCTCGTCCGGGTGCATCGGTGTCTCGTCTCCCTGGAAGGCAGGGTTGTTCGGGCGGCGCGCTCCGGGTTTGCGAGCCATCGGGTCATCCTCCGGTCCTGGGCGAGGTCTGTTCATAGGACGAATCGTCGCCCATCGGCGGAGCGGCAGCCATCACCCCTTTCATGTATATACGCGGCATCACCAAGGAGCGGACAGCGTCAGAGCAGCGCCACCGCCTCGATCTCGACGAGGGCGCCGGACGGCAGCGCCGCCACCTCGACCGTCGAGCGCGCCGGTGGTTGTCCGCCGACGTGGCGGGCATAGACCTCGTTCATGCCGGCGAAGTCGGCGAGGTTGACGAGGAAGACCGTGGTCTTGACCAACCGATCGAGTCCGCTGCCTGATGCTTCAAGGATGGCGCGAAGGTTGGCGAAGATCTGCTCGGTCTGCTCCTGAATCGTGTCGCCGGTAAGCTCTGGTGAACCAGGCCGGAGCGCGAGCTGACCGGAGACGAAGACAAGATCACCGGCCTTGATCGCCTGGGAATACGGGGCGCCCTGGAACGGCGCGGGGGCGGCTTCAGTCCGTACAACGGTCTTGTTCGACATGGGTACTCTGCCTCTTCGCCGCTTCGATACGAAGCAGCGCGATCGTGATCCGGTGCGAGTATACGGCGTGGGCCGGTGGTCAGCGGAAAGAGGAATACGGACCTGCGGCGCCGGGCCGCTCATGCCCGGCTGCCGCGCCGTTGTTTGTAGCGGCGTGAGGCTGGCGGAGACGGCCGCAGTCCTCCCGGCCGCCGCGTTGGCGGCTGGGTCTCGTGTCGCGGACGGCGCAACCATGCTTCGAGCTCGGCGGTTGCAGCCGACGATCCTGCTCCGACACCGTCGCCCGTGCGGGATTGCTCCATCAGGCTGAGCGCGGCGGCGGCCACGTCAACCGGGTCGTGGTCATCCGCGAGCTCTTCGACGACCTGCCGATAGGTGCCCCATTGCCCGTGCTGAAGCGCGGTGAGAACCCGCTCCGCCAGGAGTTCGCGCTCGCGCTCGGCAACCTCGGCGGCGGTCGGGATCTCGGCGCGCTGGATGCGAGCGCCGACCGTGCGCTCGATCAGGCGGAACTCGCGCATCTCCCAGGGCGCGACGAAGGTCAGCGCCTCCCCACCGCGGCCCGCCCGCCCGGTGCGGCCGATACGATGGACATAGTACTCCGGGTCCTGGGGTAGGTCGTAGTTGATTACATGGCTGACCTGCTCGACATCGATGCCGCGCGCCGCGACATCGGTCGCGACCAGCACCTCGGCGCGGCCCTCGCGGAAGGTGCGGATCGCCCGGTCGCGCTGCACCTGACTCATGTCGCCGTGCAACGACTCAACCCGGTAGCCGCGCGACGGCAGCCGCTCGGCCACCTCATCCACCGCTCGCTTCGTCCCACAGAAGATGATCGCCATGCCGGGCTGTTCGACATCGAGCACCCGCACCAGCGCCTCGAACTTATGTCGCCCCGGAACTTCGTAATATCGCTGCTCGATCGCCGGCACGGTGACGCCGCGCGGACTACCGAACTGGACGGTGGCGGGGTCGCGTAGGTATTGCCCGGCGAGCCTGCGGATCGGGTCCGGCATCGTCGCGGAGAAGAGTGCGGTTTGACGCTCGGCCGGGAGTTTGCTCAGCACATACTCGATATCTTCGAGAAAACCCATATTGAGCATCTCGTCCGCTTCGTCGATCACGATCATCCGCACCCGGCTCAGGTCGACGCTGCCGCGGCGCATGTGGTCCATCAGGCGGCCGGGTGTCGCCACCACGATCTGGACGCCCGCCCGCAGCGCGCGCAACTGGCGCTCGATCGGTTGCCCACCGTAGATCGGTACGACCCGCAGCCCGCGATGCCGCGCCAGCCGGTAGATCTGCTCAGCGACCTGCACCGCCAGTTCCCGCGTCGGCGCGAGGACGACACCCTGGATCGCATCGCCCGCCGGATCGAGCCGCTCGGCCAACGGGATGCCGAAGGCGGCGGTCTTGCCGGTGCCGGTCATCGCCTGGGCGATCAGGTCGCGCCCGGCCATCAGATACGGGATCGCCTGCGCCTGGACCGGCGACGGCTCCTCGAAGCCAAGCTCGTCGATCGCGCGCCGGACCTCAGCGCTGAGGTTGAGTGACGTGAAGTCGGTCACGGCTTACCTCAGACTTCGACGATCGAGATATCAACCGGCGGCCGCAGTTCCGAGCAGACGGCGAGCACCTGATGGATCGGGTTGTTGAGCAGCGCAGTGATCAGCTCCTCGTTCGCCGGGGCACCCTTGTCCAGTTCGGTGAACGCCTGCTGCGTGAGGATGTAGTCGAAGCGCGGCGCCCACTTGCGCGCGCCGAGCCGCGCCGTCGTCGAGCAGTTGTCGATCATGAAGGCGACGCCCTTGTAATGCATGTACGGGTTGAGCGAATCGACCGCCTCGATGATCGACTCGTTGGCGATCTCGGAGTAAGGATGCCCCTTCTCCGCGAGCAGGTCCACCTGCGCCATCATCGTCGCGATGTAGATCCCCGCCGTCACCGGGTTGATCGGCGTGGGATACGTACCGCGCCGGGCGCGGACGCCCTCGCCTACCTGCCACATCTCCGTACCGTCGATCGTACCCATCGGGAAGCGTGCAAAGCGTGCATTCGCCATCACCACGCTCTTGATCTCGTTACCCGATGCGACCTCGTCGTAGATCTCCAGCAGGATGTCGAAGGCGGCGGAGTAGGCGGCGGAATACGCCTGCTTGAACGTTTTCTTGTCTTCGTCGCTAAATGACTCGTAGACGGCGAGGATGCCGTGGCGCGAGATCATCTTGCTGATCGGTCCCGTGATCGACTCGACCGAATTGATGAAGGCTTGGTCCTGGGTTTCGCCGTGGCGGACGAACCAGCGATACAGGCTCTCGACGATGCCGTGCACGGCGCCGAGGAGGATGCCCCGCTCGCCGAAGATGTCGGACTTGAACTCCGATTCGAGCGTCGTCTGGAAGGTGAAGGGCGAGCCGAGCGCGACCGACCAGCCGAGGGCGTAGTCGGTCGCGCGGCCGGTGACATCCTGTTGAATCGCGAAGCTCGAGTTGATGCCGGCGCCGTCGATGTCCGCACCCTGCTCGTAGAGCCGGCGAACGGACGGCCCCATTCCCTTGGGGCAGACGCCGATCACATTGATGTTGTCGGGAAACGACGCGCCGACGTTGTTCAGATGGCCAAGCAGAAAGCCGTGGGAGAGGCCGAGCGTGGCGCCGGGACGCATCGCCGCGAAGATCCGCTCGTACTCCTCGGCCTGCGCCGCGTCGGAGATCAGCAGCAGCACCAGGTCGGACTCGCGGATCACCTCATACATCTCGCCGAGCGTGCCGTTCGCGCGGGTGAAGCCGGCGCGTTCGGCGGCCGGGATCGACGACGAGCCTTCGCGCAGACCGACCTTGACCGTGATGCCGCTGTCCGCGAGCGAGTCGCGCAGGTTCTGGGCCTGGGCCGGCCCCTGCGACGACCAGCCGAGCACGCCGATCTGGCGGATACCCTCGAAGGCGTCCGAGAGCTTGGGGAAGAGGTGCCGGCCGCCGCGGACGATCGACTCGTCGGTTTCGGCAAGATGGAGGGGCTGTTTCTCGAAAGTAGCAGTGGTAAAGGTCATCGTCATGGCGTGGCGATCTCCCGAAGGTCGAGTACCGAACGGCGAATCCGCGCGGGCGTTACGTTCACTGTAGAAATCCGGCCGTCCACGGTCAAAGACCAATCGGCCGTCGCGTTCGAGGGAAGTGTCAGAACAGCTTCAGATTGGGGATATCTCGGTAGTCGGATTTGTTCCGTGTCACAAGAGTCAAATCATGCTCCACGGCAGTCGCGGCGACAATCAGGTCTAGTGCACGAGAGCGCACTCGTCGCCCCTGACCTTGCAGGTGCTCGCGCAGTCCGGCGCAGCGTTCTGCAACGGCGATCGAGAACGGCACGACGGGCGCACGGATGACCAAACTGTTCAACCGGCTCGTAGCTTGCTGAGGGTCTGGACTCCGATTGACCCCCTGGAACACTTCCATGTAGGTCACGACGCTAATGCGATGCCGTCGGGGGCGAGGCCATCCAACAACTGATTTGCTGCCGGCTCGTTCTCCAAGTGGTCGATGATCCAATCACTGTCTATGAGGTAGGCCATGCGTTACGCGGGCCGTCCCTTCGAATCTTGCTCCCGTTGCTCGTAGATGTCTTTGAGCAGATGGTTGCGATCAACACCTTGGAGTGCACCCGCACTCTCTTTCAGCGCCAGCCGTACCGCATCAACGTCGTAATTTGCCCAAATATTGTCTGGATCGGCCAGCGTCGGACGCGGCTTCACAGGAACGATCACGGCGACATCGACACCGCCGCGCTGCAAACGCCGCGACAGACCGGTGCGCTCGACCTCCTCGGCCAGTTGTCGGAGATCCTTCGTATCAGTCACATCGATCGGCGCGAGTTCGCGAGCCATTTGTTGACATCCCTATCAAAAACTCTATCACGATCAGCCCAGCTCAAACGTGAGGAAAGTGGGGATGGCAACTCACTCACTCGTAGCGCATTGCCTCAGCGAGGGGACAGGGCCGATCAGGAGACGATCAGGTCACTGATCAGCGTAGCGCCTGATATGCGTTGTCGCGTATGGTGTGCGCATGCACGACGACGCTGTCTTTGATACATCGTTCTGGATCAACGCCCATCGAGTTGGGTTGCTGCCCCTGGTCTTGGCGCGATTCACGCTCTGGTACACTCCAGATGTCGCTACAGAGATGAAGCCTACATTCCCGAGCGGCCGTGACTTTCACGCCTGCGTTCGCCGTGGTGAATTGCAGCAGGCGCCCTCGCCAGTCGTCCAGGTGAGCGAGTTTGGGCCGGGAGAGCGTACCGCGATGAGCGTCGCGCTGGAGCACCCGGACTGGTTCTTCTTGATTGATGACCACCGACCTTACCAAGTAGCGACACGGCGCGGCTTGAGGGCTATGTGTACACCGCTCCTGACAGTCATGCTGCTTCGCGAAGGATCCATTGATGATGAGCGGGCGATGGAGATGCTTGTACGGCTGGATTCGCTGGGAACTGTGAGCCCGAGGCTTGTCGATGACGCGTTGGAGCAATACATCCGATGGCTCGCGGAGCGAGGAGCCTGACATGAGCAACGCAAAGCAAACGTTAACGGTGTCGCTCGATGAGCGGGCGCGGCGTCGTCTGGAGAAAGCTGCTGGCTTGCTGAATCTGTCTACTAGCGACTTCGTGACGGAAGCCGCCGACGAGCGGGCGCGGGTCGTGCTGCTCAATTGGGCGGTCGCGGCCTATCGGGCGGGCGATCATACCTTTTCACAACTCGCCGCCGAGTCCGGACTCGCCGTGGAAGAGATCATGATGGCGATGAGCCGCGATGGCAATGTAACCGTACTTGATAACTTCCTAGATCGCTGTCGAACACTCGCAGAGACGTATGACAATCCGGAGTTCCTGCGATTGGCAGAGCAGGCTGTCGCTCGCGTACGCGCTGAGGAGCACAGCGACGCAGCGCTGCAACGCGCCGTCGAGCAGGTTATGGCCGAGTTACGCCGCCGCGCATAGCTCTCTACTCATAGCGCAGCGCCTCGGCGGGGGAGACGCGGCCGGCCTGCCAGGCGACGATCAGACCGCTGATCAGGGCGGCGGTGTAGGCGGCGCCGGCGATCGCGACGATCTGGAGCCAGGGGATCACCAGCTGGAGCTCGCGGAAGTCGCGGCCGAGGAAGATGACGACGTTGCGGGCGAGGATGAGGCCGACGACACCGCCGACGGTGATGCCGAGGATGGCGACAACGGAACCTTCGAGCAGGAAGGAGATCTGCACCATCCGCCGAGAGAAGCCGAGGGCGCGCAGCATGCCGATCTGCTGGCGGCGTTCGGCGACCGAGCGCATGCCGACGACGCCCAGGGCGGCGATGCCGGCGGCCAGCCCCATGCCGAGGAAGCCACGGATCAGCGTGTCGAGCAGGCTGCGGACCGCGTGGCCGGTGCGCTCCTCGTCGCCGAGCACGCGGGCGCGGACGCCGTTCTCCGGGAAGGTGATCGGGATGCCGGTCGCGGCGGTGCGGAAGGAGACATCCTCGCGCACGGTCATGAAAAACTCGTTCTGCGGCTGCGCCGCCGCCGGGGTATCGGCCACCGCTGCCGCCGACGTAACCAGTCCGGCGGGTACGATCGAGCCGTCGGCGGTGACGCCGATCACCGTCAGCTTCTTGGCCGCGCCGCCACGCGGGTCGCGCATCCAGACCGTGGCCGGGTCGAAGTGGACGGTCGTGTCGCCCGCTTCCAGCGCCGCCTCCACCGCCGGCAGGCTGTCGACCTCGTTGCGCGAGGCGATCGTCAGGCCGGGATTGTCGCGCACCGCACGCCAGACCGATTCATCCGTCGGGTAGCTCGTTGCGCGGGCGAGCAAGGCGCCGCGTGAGATGCCGAGCATGTCGCTGTCGGCCACGCGCAGCTCCATCGGCCGCCACGCTGCCGGTTCCTCGGCCGGCCAGAGTGTCTCGACCTGGTTGAGCGCCAGCGAGCCGATCGCGGTGAAGTCGTTCGGGCTGATGGCGTTGGATGTGGCGAGGCCGGCGCGGAAGTCCGACGGCGCCGTCGTGAAGTGGGCGCGGACATCGAAGCCGGCGCCGCCATCCTCGTCGACGTAGGCCGTCTCGGTCGAATGGAGCAGCGTGCTCGCCGCCACCATCGTCAGGAAGACGAGCGCGAACATCGCGGCGGTCAGTCCGGTGCGGAAGGGGTGGGTGAGCGGGAAGGCGACCGCCATCCGCGTCGCCGGGGCAAGCGCCCCAAAAGGACGGGCCAACGTCCGCACCGGGATCAGGAGCACGTCAAGATTACGGCCCGCCGCCCAGACGAGCGCGAGCGCCATGGCGACGCCGGCCAGGACAAATCCGGCCGTCGCCGAGCGGATCACCGTGTCCGAGCGCACCCAGCGCGGCGCCTCTGGTGAGAGTGCGAAGAAGAGTGCGATCAGCGGCCCGGCCGTAGTAGCGACGAGCCGGTCGACGATCGCGGGCCGCGCGCCGAGCAGCAGGAGCACGGCCCGGATCGCGAAGGCGACGGCGAGCACCAGCAGCGAGGCGCCGCCGGCGAGGCGCGCTCCCGGTCCCGGCGCGACGAGCAGCAGCACGACACCCGCCGCTCCGCAGAGCAGGACGGGTCCCAGGCGCAGCAGCAGGCCGCCGTGGAACCAGATGCGTGAGGGTGGCCCCTGATCCGGGAGTCCGTGTATCGCGGCGATCACGTTGACACGGCTCACCTTCCAGGCGGCGAGCAGGACGGTGGCGAAGGTGACGAGGGCGCCGGCGCAGAAGGAGAGGAGAATCGCGGCGCCGCTCATCCGGCCCTGGACGGCGACGTCGAAGCGATCGAGCACGTTCTGGATCAGCTGGAGCACAAGCGCGCCCAGCCCGACTCCAAGTGTCAGGCCCACCAGCGCCGCCACCAGATCGTAGACCAGCCCCTCGACCGCGAACGCGGCGATCAGGTGGTGCCGCTGTGCCCCCACGGCCCGCGTCAGGCCCATCTCCCTGCGCCGTTCCGCCGCGAGCATGACGAAGATCAGGAAGACGAGCAGCAGGCTGGCCGCGATCGAGAACAGACCGAGGATGAGAAAGACGGTCGTCACGGCGGAGCCGTATTCGTTAGCAGCGGCGATCGCGCGTTGCTTGACGTCGATCACCGTCAACGGGGCGACGCGCTGGATCAGATCGTTGCCACGCAGACCGGGGTCGCCGGCGAGCGCGTTCAGCACCCATCGGTATTGCGTCACGAGTTGCGTATCGGCGAGATGGTAGGCGAGTTCCGGCGTCGGCCGGCCGTCCCGCGCGGCCTCGCGCAGCGCGGCGACCCGGGCGCGGTCGGCAGGTCGGACCCGCGCCTCCAGCGCCCGGAGCTGACTCTGGCCGGACTCGGTGGCGAGCGAGCGGGCGATCCGCGCGGCGAGATCGGGATCGGTGAGGGCCAGCCGCAGCCGTCCCGTCACCGCGCGGCTGCGGGCGGCATCGCCGGAGCGGCCGGCGTTGGCGACGAGGATCTGATTGATCTGGTCCGGCCGGCCGAGCATGAATTGCACCGACGCCAGCGGCGCGATCAGCGCGGCGTTCACCCCGGCAAGGCCGGCATCGTTGACCACCGCCCGCACCCGCCAGGCCGCCACATTGCCTTCGGCGAAGGTCAGTTCCACCTGCTCGCCTGGCTCAACGCCGAGCAGGCGGGCAGCCTCGGCATTGGCGAGCACCTCTCCCGGTTCGAGCTGAGCGAGCGATACCGGTTGACCGTTACTCCTGAAACGGTCGAAGACCGGGGCGCCCGGCGGCAGACCAATCACGTTGACCCCGGTTCGAGCGCGGCCGTCGGTAGGGCTGACCGCCGTCGCCTGCGCCTGTACTGCCGGTGTGATTGCGGCGATATCGCGATCGTCACCCACCTCGGCGACCAACTGGTCGTAGCGGGATTGAGGGAAGAAGGCGCCCGCTGCGAGATCGCCGCCGGCGAGGACGGCCCGCGGATCGCGCAACCCCGGCTCGCGCGCGGACGTGCCGGGGGAGACGAGCACCTCGTCCACCGGCCCGATGCCCCCGGCGACGACCGCGCGGATCGTCGCGGCCATCGTCTCGCCGGTACCGATCGCCGTGGCGATCACGGCCGTGCTCGTCGTCAGCCCAGCGATGATCAGCGCGCTCCGCAGCCAGCGACGCGGCACCGCCCGCAGACCGAGGCGCACCAGCAGCGGCCGTCGCCACGCCATCCAGCCGAGGAGCAGCAGGACAGTGGCAAGCATCGCGGCAGACGCGAGCGCCAGAAGGTTGGTGGGGACGCCGAAGAGTTGATTCATCGAACCAGCAGGGCTGCAGGGCGACGCGCTGATACGACGGCTGTTCCTTATGGTAACGTCCGGCGACTGCTTGTCGATGCACGCGTGCTCCCGCGGTATCGACATCCGCCGCCGAACGCTACCCTTCGCCCAATCGAGATAGCAGTGGTCGGCGGCGACGGTGATGACCTCCGCGCAAGCGGTGGCCTGTGCACGTGCCGACGTTGATCCCGGCTGACGTGCTACGTCCCCTGCATCGCGGCCCAGAAGATCTCAGCCAGGCGACGATAGCCGCGACTGGTTGGGTGCAGTCCGTCCCGGCTGACGTAATTGCGCTGCTGGTCCCGCAGTTCGGTCCAACCGGAGTAAAGATCGACGAGCACAACATCGTGCGCGCTGACGCTGGCGGCGATCGCGTCGTTCCACCGCTGAACCTCGGCGCTCAGTTCCGCCCGGTCGCGATTGTCGAAGGCGGGGAGATACGTGAGGTCCGGGAGATTGGCGACGTAGACGCGGGCCTGGGTCTGTTGTCGGAGCGTCGCCAGCATGATGTCCAGATCAACCTGATACGAGTCAAGCGTGACCCCGGCGGCAAGGTCGTTGACCGCCAGCCAGATCGTGACGACGCTCGGCTGAAGATCGACCGCGATCGGCAGCGACTGTTCGAGCGCCTGATGCATCCTCAGGCCGCTGACGCCGAGGTTGACGAGATGCGTCCCGGCGGGCATCCGCGCGTGGAGCTGCGGAACCCAGCCGTCGCGGGCCGGATCGCGGGCGCCGGTGCCGACGCTGTCCGACGCGCCGATCGCGACGTAGCGCGGTTGCGCCTGTTCGACGGCGCCCTGCTGCTCCTGTTCGGTGCAGCCGGCAACAACGAGCGCGAGGACGAAAATGAGCGCCCCAAAGAGGGAACGAGGTGCAGACTGTACCATGAAGAACCGCTCAGGCGCGACGCGCGAAAACCACGGACATCTCGTACGTCCATCGTCCGGCGCACCGTGAGGCGCGTCAAGGTAATCCGGGGCGCCGATCAACCGCTTTCACTCGTCTGGACCGATCATCATCACCCGTTTGGGTCTGTTATCCTCTTCGTCCGGGTGTGACGCTCGCAACAATGACTGTTTCGACCACTACACAAACAACTCGTTCGGCAGGTCTTTCCTCGCCGGTTGTCGAGGTCGAAGACCTACGCAAGTACTACGGGGAAGTCCGCGCCGTCGATGGCATCAGCTTCACGATCCAGCAGGGCGAGATCTTCGGACTGCTCGGCCACAATGGCGCCGGCAAGACCACGACAATCCGGATGCTCACCGGCCGCACCCGCCCCACCGACGGCCATGCCCGCGTGGCCGGGTGCGATATCGTCGCTGATCGCGACAAGCTCAAGCCGTTGATCAACCTGGTCTTCGAGGAGCCGAACCTCTACGAGCGCATGTCCGGCCGGGAGACACTGCGCTTCTTCGCCGACCTCTACGACGCACCCGCCTCTCGTGTCGATGAATTGCTGGCGCTGGTCGATCTCCAGGAGGCGGCCGGTCGAAAGGTGAAAGCATACTCCTCAGGAATGAAACAGCGGCTGCTCGTGGCACGGGCGCTGATCAACCGGCCGCGCGTGCTCTTTCTCGACGAACCCACCCGCGGGCTGGACCCAGCCTCGGCGCGCGATATTCGCACCACGATCGCACGGCTCAGCGATGAAGGAATGACGGTCCTTCTGACAACCCACTACATGGAAGAGGCCGACGAGCTGTGCGACCGGGTCGCCTTCCTCAGTCAGGGCAGGCTCGTCGCGCTGGACACGCCGCGCGAGCTGAAGCTGAATCACGGCAGCCGGTCCGCGACCGTATTGCTGCACAACCGGCAGGAACACACGCTCAAGCTGGATAGCCCCGAGGATGCAGCCCGGCTCGACCGATGGATGCGAGACGGCCAGGTACTCACGATCCACTCGCAGGAAGGCACCCTCGAAGACGTCTTCATCGCGCTCGCCGGCCGGGCGTTGGACTGAGGCGGGCAGCGATGCATCCAAGGATGATCTACGCCATCTTCCGGAAGGATCTCCGCGACGCCATTCGCGATGCGCGTATCCTCACGGCGCTGCTGCTGCCAATCGGGATCGGGCTGATCTACAACTTCATCTTCGACGACAGCGAGTCGCGCCCGGACGCGACGGTCGCGGTTGCCTCGGTTGATGCGACAACGCTGCCGGATGCCCTGCGCGCGGTCGCTGGCGACACCGTCGACCTGACCTTCACCCAGGCTTCGGACGCCGGCGAGGTCCGCCGTCTCGTGAGCGACGGGGACGCCGACATCGGGATCGCCCTGCCATCCGGGTTCGACGCGACGGTGCAAGCGGGCGAGCAGCCGGCCCTCGACGTGCTCCTCCCTGAATCGCCGGGACTTGGCGCCGACTATGTCGCGGCGTCGCTCGATCAGGCGCTCCGGGCGATGGCCGGACAGCAACTGCCGGCCACGCTCCAAGTCGAGCAGATCCAAGATGAGGACGAGGGATCGGCCAACATCATCGATGACCTGGGGTTGCGGCGGTGGATGGTCCTGCTCAGCATGATATTGCTGGTCGGTATGGTCAGCATCGTCGCGGTGCCGGTCATTCTCACCGAGGAAACGGAGAAGCGGACGCTGGACGCGCTGACGATCATCGCATCCTACACCGATGTCGTGGCCGCAAAGGCACTGGTCGGCCTCGCCTACCTGGCGATCACGGTGCCGGTGCTGCTACTGGCGACGCGGATTCGCCCGACAGATCTCGGTCTGTTCGTCGCCGTGATCCTCCTGTTCAGCGTAACCATGATCGGCTTCGGGCTGCTCTTGGGCGGCTTGCTCCGCACGATGAGCCAACTCAACACCTGGTCCGGCATCGTCCTCCTGCTCGTGGTCTTCCCCGCCTTCTTCTTCACGCTTCCGTTTCCGGAACCGGTGACGACGGTACTGACTGCCGTCCCCTCCACTCAGGCCTTGCGGTTGGCCGGCAACGCCCTCAGCGGCACGGCCCTCTTCGAGAACGGCTGGCTCGCCTTCCCGATCATCGCCACATGGGGTGCTGCCGCGTATGCGATCTTGCTCTGGCGCCTCGCCCGGCGGGAGGCATAGCGAGCCGGGTCCGGTCGCCATCGTTTCACCGATCGGCCGCCGGCCGATAGATGTCAGGTTCGTAACGGAATGCATCGCACGGTTGACATTCAGCGCCTGACGGTTCAGAGTGTTGCCGTGGGTCGCCGCCAAACCGGCACGATCGATCGATGCCGGACACTGGCGCCGGACGCGAGTCAAGTCACCCCAGATCCAGCCACAAAGGTAGGTGGATGCTCGACCCCGTTTCTACCTCGGGCGAAGCGATCCGGGATCTCCTCATCATTGTTACGGTTATCGGGGCCATCGTCCTGGCGATCGTCGCCGGTATGGTCACGTTCTTTGGACTTCGCTACCGCGGCCGCCGTGGCGCCGCCGATCCACCGCCCACCTTCGGCAATTCCCGCCTCGAAGCCATCTGGTTTGTCATCCCGCTGATCATCGTCGTCGCGCTGTTCGGCTTGTCACTCAACGTCGCGGGAGAGGCAGACCCGGCGACCGACGGCCGTGAACCCGACCTGATCGTGATCGGCCACCAGTGGTGGTGGGAGGTGATCTATCCCGACTCCGGCGTCGTTTCAGCGAATGAGATTCACATCCCGGCGGGAACACGCCTGCTGATGCAACTTGAATCGATCGACGTGATCCACGATTTCTGGGTGCCCGAGGTTGGCCCGAAGCGCGATGCGATCCCCGGCCATCCGAACAAGCTCTGGATCGAAGCGAACGAGCCGGGCACCTACCTCGGCGCCTGCGCCGAGTTCTGCGGCACGCAACACGCCTGGATGCGCCTGCGCGTGATCGCCCAACCACAGGAGGAGTTCGACGCCTGGCTTCAGGATCAAGCGCAACCGATCGCGCAACCGACGACCGCCGAGGCAAGACAGGGACAGCAGATCTTCGCCGGCCGGACCTGCGCGAGCTGCCACGCGGTCGAGGGCACCGCCCGCACACCGGATGTCGGGCCAAACCTGGCACATCTCGGCGATCGGGAGACGCTTGGCGCCGGTGTGATCGACAACACGCGGGAGAATCTGACCCGCTGGCTCGACAATCCCCAGGCAATCAAACCCGGATCACTGATGCCAAACCTCAATCTGACCGAGGACGAAGTAGCGGCACTGGTCGCGTACCTGGAGGGGCAGCCATGAGCATGGCCCTGACGCCGGATCACGTGTCGCCGCTCGAGCGGGCCGCCGATCGCGGCGGGCTGCTCTCTTGGCTGACGACAGTGGACCACAAGCGCATCGGCATCATGTACATGGTGTCGGCGCTGGGGTTCTTCGTCGTCGGCGGCGTCATGGCCCTCCTGATGCGCATCCAACTCGCCTGGCCGGAGCTCAGCTTCCTCAGCCCGGACACCTACAACGCCTTCTTTACCGTGCACGGCACGACGATGGTCTTCTTCTTCGGCATGCCGGTCCTGATCGGCGCGATGAACTACCTCATACCGCTCCAGATCGGCGCCCGTGATATGGCGTTCCCCCGGCTCAATGCCTTTGGGTTCTGGATCTTCCTCTTCAGCGGCGTCTTCTTCTACAGCAGCTTCTTCGCCGCCGGCGGTGGCCCCGCCACTGGTTGGTTCTCGTATGCACCGCTGAGCGAGCGGCCCTTCTCGCTCAACTACGGGGTCAACTACTGGGCGTTCGCCCTGATCACCACCGGTATCGGATCAATCACTGGCGGGATCAATATCATCGCCACGGTATTAGTGCTGCGTGCGCCCGGGATGACGATGCGCCGCCTGCCGCTGTTTACGTGGATGGGATTCATCACCGCTTTCCTGATCATCTCCGCCCTCGCCTTCCTCAACGCCGCACTCCTGGCGCTGATGGTCGACCGCATCCTGCACGGCAACTACTTCAACCCGGCAACCGGCGGCTCGGCCGTGCTCTGGCAGCACATCTTCTGGGCGTTCGGCCACCCCGAGGTCTACATCCTCGTCCTGCCGGCCTTCGGCATGATCTCCGAGGCGGTCCAGGTCTTCTCGCGCAAACCGATCTTCGGCTACACCTTCGTCGCCATCTCGACGCTGCTGATCGCCTTGCTCTCGTTCACCGTCTGGGCGCACCACATGTTCGTCGTCGGGCTACCGGCGCCGGTGGACGCCATCTTCGGCCTCTCGTCGATGCTGATCGCGGTGCCCACCGGCGTGAAGATCCTGAATTGGACCGCGACGATGGCGAAGGGCGCGATCCGGTTCACCGTGTCGATGTGCTTCGTCATCGCCTTTCTGATCCAGTTCACCTTCGGCGGCATCACCGGCGTGATGTTCGCCGCCTACCCGCTCGACTGGCAGTTCACCGACAGCTACTTCGTCGTCGCCCACTTCCACTATGTGCTCGTCGGCGGCAGCGTCTTCGCCGTCTTCGCCGGCGCCTACCTGTGGTTCCCGAAGATCACCGGCCGGATGCTCTCGGAGCGGCTCGGCTATCTCCACTTCTGGCTCGCCGTGATCGGCTTCAACCTGCTCTTCTTCGTCCAGCACTTCCTCGGCATCATGGGCATGCCCCGCCGCGTCTACACCTACCCGGACCTGTCCGGTTGGGGCATTCTCAACCTGCTCTCATCGATCGGCGGCTTCATCTTCGGCCTCGCCGCGCTGGTCTTCCTGATCAACATCATCTACAGCCTGCGCCGGGGCCGGATCGCCGGTGACAACCCCTGGAACGCCTGGACGCTGGAGTGGGCGACGACCTCACCGCCGCCGGAAGACAACTTCGATCGGGTGCCGCCTGTCCGCAGCCGCCGGCCGCTCTGGGATCTGGCTCACCCGGAAGATCCGGATTGGCGGCGCGGGGCCGAGGCCGGTGGCGAGGTGGTGGCGCGATGATCGAACAGGCACGACCGCGCCCGTTTGGAGGGCTGACCCGCACGGGACTGGGGACGGCGCTGTTCCTCTTCTCCGAGGCGCAGTTCTTCCTGGCGCTGATCCTCGGCTTCTTCTACCTGCGGGCGGAGTCCGACCCGGTGCGGCTCACTGGCGGCGACCAGCTGGACGCCGTGCGGGCGGGTGTCTTCACCGTCTGCCTGATCCTCAGCAGCGTGACCTTCATGCTCGCCGAGCACGCTCATCACCGGGGAAACCGTCGCGGCCTCCGGCTCTGGCTCGCGCTCACGGTCATCCTCGGACTCGTCTTTCTCGCCAACCAGGCGTTGGAGTACCGCGGGCTGTGGGGCGACGGGATCACGATCCAGTCCAACCTGTTCGGCACCCAGTTCTACACGCTCACCGGCGTGCACTTCGCTCATGTCACCGCGGGTGTGGTGATGCTGGCGATCCTGCTGGGCTTCGCCCTGCGCGGCGGCCCGGACGAGCCGGGCACGGCGGCGGTACAGCCGATCGGCTATTACTGGCACTTCGTCGACGTGGTGTGGGTGATCATCTACACCGTCGTCTACCTGGTGGGGGCGTGACGATGACGCACTTCATAACCACGGCCTGGCACGTCGACCTCGTCTTTCTGATCGGGTTTGTCGCCATTGCCGGCGGCTATGCGGCGGCCATGTGGCAGGCGGCTGGCACGCAACCGGAGCGCGGAATTCCGCGTCAGGTTTGGTTTGTCACCGGTTTGGCGCTCCTGCTGGTCGCGGTGACATCGCCGCTGGACGCGCTTGCGGCGGAATATCTGCTCAGCGCGCACATGGTGCAACATCTGCTCCTCAGCCAGATCATCCCGCCGCTGCTCCTGCTGGGCCTGCCCGCCACCTGGGTTGCGCGGGCGCTGACGCACCCGACCGTCGCCGCCGTCGAACGGCAGCTGCGGCGGCCGCTCGTCGCCTGGAGCGCCGGCATCCTCGTGCTCTGGCTGTGGCACGTCCCGGCGATGTTCGACCTCGCCGCCGCCAATCACACCGTCGGCCACCTGCATCACCTGACCGTCCTGGCCGCCGGCCTGATCTTCTGGTGGCCGATCGTCTCGCCGGTGCCGCGGTCGCGGATGGACGCGCTGCCGTCCGCCGCCTATCTGATCGCGGCGTGCCTCGCCAGCACCGTGCTGGGAATGACCCTCACCTTCGCGCCAGAGCCGGTGTACGCCGCCTACCGCCAACCGATTGACTCGTTCGGCGTTCTTGCAAACCTACGTACGGCGGGCCTGACGCCACGTTCCGACCAGCAGATCGCCGGCCTGATCATGTGGATGCCGTGCTGCGTGCTGTATTTGATTGGCATCGGCGGCGTGCTGCTGCGCTGGTACATGGAGGGGGAGGCGGCAGGACCGGCCCTCACCCCCGGCCCCTCTCCCGCCGGAGCGGGAGAGGGGAGCCTGATCGGCACGAGATTGCCAGTATCGCGACGGTGAGCGTAGTGCCACGTAACACATATGCAGCAATGCCTAAGTTAGGCTCCCCTCTCCCGTCGCGACGGGAGAGGGGCCGGGGGTGAGGGCCGGCATGGATGACCTCCGCTCAGACTGGAACACACCAGCACCGGCGACCACACCGCCGCCGACATACTGGCCGCTGTTCCTCGCCCTGGCCGTCGTGATGATGGCCTACGGCATTATTTTCGCCTGGTGGTTCGTCGGCGTTGGTGCGGTGATGTTCTTCGCCGCCCTCGCCGGATGGATCGGGGAGTTACGGCATGACCGAAGACGCGAGATCGAGGGAGAACAACGAGCCGGCGCCGGCGGACGCGGCGCCGGCGGCTGAGGCCGCGGCCGGCCCGACCGATCCCTCGCGACGCCGGCTGATGACCGCCGTCGTCGGCGCCTGCGCCGGCGCGATCGGCGTGGCGGTCGGGGCGCCGGCGGCGATCATGTTCATCGGACCGATGCTCGAGGACACACCACGCGAGTGGCGCCCGGTCGGTGCGGTCGATCAGTTCACGGTCGGAAACACGGTGTCCGTCACCTTTGAAACCGTTGCACCGGTGCCGTGGTCCGGTGTCACCGCCACGGTAGCGGCATGGCTGCGGCGGGAGAGCGAGACGGAGTTCATCGCCTTCGCGGTCAATTGCACGCATCTGGGCTGCCCCGTGCGCTGGGAGCAGACGGCCTCACTGTTTCTTTGCCCGTGTCACGGCGGCACCTACTATGCCAGCGGCGACGTCGCCGCCGGGCCGCCCCCCTATGCGCTGAACCGATATCCGGTGCGCGTCACCGATGGTCAGGTGGAAATTCAGACAAGCCCGCTGCCCATTCGCTAGTGCGGGATAGCGCGTAGGGCTGGGACCGCCTCAGTCACCCAGGAGGCAGGCGGCCCGGTCACACCGAAGGAAGGGGAAGACACGAATGAGGCTCCTGGGGAAGATCCTGGGGAACCTCCTGGCGTGGATTGACGACCGAACGGGATTCGTCGGCGTCGCGCGGCGGGTGATGCAACATCCGGTGCCACGAGGCGCCACCTGGTGGTATGTCTTCGGCAGCGCCACGCTGCTGGCGTTCGTCATCCAGGTGATTACCGGGATCGTCCTGGCGGCGATGTATGTGCCGGCGCCGGACGTCGCCTACCGCAGCCTCCAGTTCATCACCAATGAAGCGCTCCTCGGCAGCTTCATCCGCGGCCTGCACTCCTGGTCGGCCACGGCGATGGTCGTGCTCGTCGGACTGCACATGATCCAGGTCTTTCTCTTCGCCGCCTATAAGTATCCGCGCGAGACGAACTGGATGACCGGCGTCATCCTGCTCGGCCTGACCCTGGCGATGGCCTTCACCGGCCAGATTCTGCGATGGGACGACAACGGCGTCTGGTCCACGGTTGTCATCATCAAAATGGTGGGACGTATCCCGCTGCTCGGCGAGCAGATCGCCCGCTTCATCCAGAACGGCGATGTCGTCAGCGCCTCGACGCTGAGCCACTTCTTCACCTATCACGTCTTCATCATCCCGGCGCTGATCTTCCTCACGGTCGGCATCCACCTCTATCTTGTCATCCACAATGGCATCTCCGAGCCACCGCAGGCGGGGCGGCCGATCGACCCCAAAACCTACCGCGCCTGGTATCACGACATGCTGCGGCGTGAAGGCGTGCCGTTCTTCCCAGATGCAATGTGGCGTGACACGGTCTTTGCGGTCGGGGTCGTCGCCGTGCTGTTCGCGCTGGCCGCGATCGTCGGACCGCCAGATCTCACCGGGCCGCCGTCGCCGGCGATCATTGACACGGTGCCCAGGCCGGACTGGTACTTCATCTGGCTGTTCGCCGCACTGGCGCTGCTGCCGCCGGGGCTGGAATTCTGGATCCTGATCGGCGGCTCGCTCCTAATCTTTACCGGCCTCTTTCTGCTGCCGCTCATGTCGAACAAGGGCGAGCGCAGCGTGAAGACACGGCCGTGGGCGGCGGGTGCCGTCGTCCTCGTCGTGACGATGATTGCCGCGACCACGGTCAAGGGCTTCATTGCCCCCTGGTCGCCCCGCTTCAGCACTGAGCCGCTGACACCCGTCCAGGTCAACGCCCAGACCCAGCAGGTCACGCTGGGCAGCCAGCTCTTTTATGACAAGGGTTGCCAGTACTGCCACGGCATCGCACCCGGCGTCGGCGGGCTGCGTGGACCAAACCTCACCCACATCGGCGACCGCCTCTCAGGGAATGAGATAACCTGGCGCATCGCCAACGGCGGCGTCAACATGCCCTCCTTCGCCGGAACGCTAACCCCGGAGGAGATGGACGCGCTGGTCGCGTTCCTCTCCTCCCGAAAGAAGGGCGGCGTGGAACCCGCGACAGACACGACGCAATCGGACCGCTAACATCAACCGTGCCTGGGAGCAGCGTCCCTGGGAGCGCGGCCAACCATGCCGCAATCTCAAAAGGACAAACACCCGCCAGGATGGCCGCGCACCCAGGGACGGCCCGTTCAATCCCCAACCACCGAAAGGCACGA
>JBFXAN010000002.1:0-103341 GCA_050184225.1 Dehalococcoidia bacterium
GACGAAGGATCTATTGCCGGAGCCGGCGAGCGCCAGAATCGTGAGCAGCGCCACCACCTCGACGAGGAGCCGGCGATGCTCGGCTTGCAACCGGCTGATGCGGAAACAGGCCTCCGGCGACGCCTGGAGCAACTCACTCAACAGCCCGTCATCGGCCTCGGCTGCGGTCAAGTGCGCACGGAGTAGGTTCCGGACGACTCGCAGCTCACCGGCGACCCGTGTGGGCCAGGCGTCTCCTTACGGCCATCAGCGTTCCGGCGCCGTTGCATCAAGAACGAGCGTTGTCCGGTTGAGGACGGGCTTGACGCGAACGGCAACACACCGCAGCTGCTCACAGCTACATCATTGGTCTATCGCCCACCGTCATCGCTCGGCCGATGCACTCTTTACGAGCGGCGCCGCTTCCTCAAGCGTGTACGTATGCACGACCTGGGCCGTCTGGCCGAGCATGGCTGAGACGGGGCAGTACCGTGTCGAGGAGAGTTCGACCGCCCGTGCCACGGACGCCTCGACCAACCCGCATCCGCGCAAGCGATGTTCGACGGTGACCTTGGTGTAGACCTGCGGGTGCTCCAGCGCCCGCTCGAGTCCGCGCACGCGCACCTCGTAGGCAACGACATCCTGGCGCATCTTGCGCAGGATGGAGATCACGTCCATCCCGGTGCAACCGGCCAGAGCGAGCAGCACGACCTCCATCGGCCGCGGACCACGCCCCGTACCGCCAACCGCAGGTTCGGCATCCAACGCCAACTCGAAACCGGAGCCGGTGTGACCAACGAAACACATCCCGTCGTCAAGCGTCGCGCTCGCTGTATAGATCGTCGGCATCATGCATGTCTCCATTGGCGCGGTCCACTGTACCGCGCCTGACTATTCCCAGAACCCCGCCAGGGTCCGCATCGGATATTTCTCCGACAGCACAATGGATGGGTGATTGTCGTTCAATTCGCCCGTAGGGCACCGGCGGACGAACCTTCAGGACTCTCTAGTGCTACTTCCTCCTCTTCGCCGGCGACCAGCAGTTCCACGTGCTGCAGGATGCGGCTCTCGTCGTCTGTGCTGAGGTTGTAGGGCGCCAGTGCCTTCTTCGTGTCCTGGAGCACAGCCTCACGAAATGTGACGTCGTGAATCGCTCGTGCCATCGCGTGCTCAAATTGCGTCATCTTCGTACCATCCTTTCATCGGCGTCCCGTGGATCGTCTGCGTCGAAAGCTACGCCGCGTGTGTCGTGATTTCACTCCTCGACCGGGGCATGCGCCGGTCCCGAATTGTCACCCAGAGCAGCCCACCCATGCCGGCGAGGAGCATCGTTGGTGCACCAACAATCGCGATCAGGATGAAGGTTGGCTCCTCTATGCCTGTAATCGCATATTCCACGTTGTGCAGCACGACTGCGAGGATGAAGGTGGGCAGAGCCAGACCAGTGATCCAGGCGAAGGTCCGGCGTCGGGCGTCCTGCATCAGCAGCAGAACCGCCGCCGCGAGTACGACGCCGGCCGCCAGAGTGGTCGGCCAGGCGATGACGTCGCGTCCGGCCAGCACGGGCAGGTAGAACAGGAGCACCGCTGTGCCGACGAGCAGCGCGGCCGCCGTCCACCGACCCCAGTGCAATCCTCCGGTGTGCATGCGTTCCATGGCACACCTCCGTATGCCGGCTCGGCTTGTACGGGTGGATCTGCCGGTGGAATCAGTGTCACGCCGATTGTGGGCTACGTCTGTCAGGCATTGTCTGGAACGTCGCGCGGGGCAACCTCCGTCGATACGTCTCCTCTGCCTTCGATGAAAGTGGATACGTTTGCGGCAGAGAAGGTCAGCAGTGTCGCCGCCCTGTCGCTCTACCCTCACGCAGAAGGATGATGTGTCCGGTCCCGTACGCGTGAAGAGCGCGAACTCAGACCAAAGAAGCCCACGCATAGAGGACAACTCATCGCGGATCGTCTGACTGAATCCTCACCTCCCGCCGCACGACCGCGCGATGGCCGTACGCCATGGAGCGGTCACGGTGATTGTCTTCGTCGACGCCGGAGCAGTGGCGCTACTTGCCCTTCTCATCCCATTGCCGGAGCAGGTGCGCGTACCCGTGGCGATCGCGCTGACTCTGGCGACTCTGCTTGGCGCCGGCGCGGTGCGCGGGCTCCTGCTGCCGCGGGCATGGTAGCGGTGCGGGCTGGAGATGCTCCTCGTGAGTACCGCCGCCGCTGGGGACGCCTATCTCACCGGATCGCTCGTTGCCATGGTGACGAGTGGTGCAAGTTGACCTGCCATAATGCGCCCATCGTCACCTAACCTCCCATGGGGGGTGGGGCAGATGGCGACGCGTCACGGGGATGGTGCTCGTCGCCATCGCGTTCCCCAGCACTCAGTGCCCCGGACATCACATCCCGCCGGTAGACGATGGCGAACACGAGTCCGACCATGACACTGCCGCCGACAATATTGCCCAGCGTCACCGTTACCATATTGCGAACGAAGCCGGCCCACGTGAGGGCGTCGAGGTCCCCGACCGACGTCACTGCAACCTGGTCGCGCAAGAGGATACCCAGCGGGATAAAGTACATATTGGCGACGCTGTGCTCAAGACCGGCCGCGACAAAAGCCGAGATGGGGAATACGACCGCGAGCACCTTATCGGTGACGCTCCGCCCTGCGAGCGCCATCCATACCGCGAGACAGACCAACACGTTACAGAGCACAGCGCGGAAGAACGCCTCCGCAAGGGGCAGCGCCGTCTTGGCGGCGGCGATCCCTACCGCTGCCTGTCCCACCTGCTCGCCGCCAAGCCGCCACTCGCCCGAGAGAATCACGACCAAGGCTAGACCAACGGCGCCGGCGAGATTTGCCACGAAGACAATTCCGAGATTGCGGAACAGCTCGACGGCAGTGATGCGCCGTGCCACCCATGCCATCACGAGCAGATTATTGCCGGTGAAGAGCTCGGCGCCCGCCACGACCACAAGCACCAACCCAAGCGAAAAGACAACTCCACCGAGCACTCGTCCCAGCGCAAAACCGAGGCTTGGGTCGCTTGCAACCAGCGTGTAGTAGAGCGCGCCGAGCGCGATGAATCCTCCCGCGAGTATGCCCAGCGTCACCGTGGAGAGGAGCGGGAGCCGTGCCTTCGTTGCGCCGATGGCCGCCAGTCGCGTCGCGATCTCCTTGGGCGCGTACGCATCAAGCCCGGAGACGGCTACAATCTGATTCGTCGCTGCAGTGCTGGGCTCGTGCGCCGGCACTCGGCCGTCGGTGCTCGCGCGCCTCGAAGTGTGTTGGGAGCGGGGCGGCGAGGTACTCATACGCGGATTCCCTTCGTCCTGAACTTCAGCGGGTCGCATACGCCGACGCTACGCCATACATCTGCCGGTGTCTGTCAGGTAACATGCCTGGCGTCGGAGCGACCTACCCGACAGACATGCTCACCGCAATACCAACGCGCGAAACGGTAGTCTGACTCGTGACCAAGCTCTGCAATCTGCCCGATCAGCACTTCGCGTTAGTCGGCGACGCACTGGCAGCTGCCGCCGGTGGATCTCCAAAGTGTGCAGAGGGTAGCAAGTGGTCACGCACAGGTTGACCCCGCCGATTCTATGCTGCGACCGTCGGCGTCACGGCGCCGACGCGTGCGAGCCATGCTCGCATCTGGGTGGTGTCGGCTGTCCGGCAGCGGAAGCCGACATACCCATCGGGACGAACGGCCACGAGACCCGTGCCGGGTACGCTAGCCAGTCGATGGAATGTGACGTGTGGACCGAAGTCCCGATGCTCGATGTGATTCGCATCGCGGTGCAGAAGCACATGGATGCCCGGCCGGGCGAGCAGGGAATGCAGGCGAAGACGGCGCCCCTCCACGGTGACCGTGGCGTCGGGCAGCCGCCGGCCGGGGCGTGGAGCGGCGGATAGGCGAGGGTGGCCTTCTACCGACAGGGGGCTGTTGCGGTACGCCAGCCCCAAACGAGACACGAACCGGACCGCCTCGGCGACCAACCGGCGTTGGCGGAGAAGGACCGGCACCGCCGGTGCGCCGAGCGGGGCGGCCACGCCGCGGAGGAGCGAGGGCAGCGGGCCGGTAGAGGACTCGGCCCAGAATGCCATGTTGGTGAGCGCCAGCATCTGGCGCGCCACCGGCCGGCGCTCGCGCTCGTAGGAGTCGAGCAGGGCCGCGCGATCGGTCGCGTGTGGGGCGAACGCGAGCTTCCATCCAAGGTTGATCGCGTCCTGGATGCCGGTATTCATCCCGTGGCCGCCGGCCGGCGACCAAGCGTGGGCGGCGTCTCCCGCAAGGTAGAGCCGGCCCTGCCGGAATCGGCCGGCGAGTCGATGTTGGAGCGGGAACCGCGCAGACCACACCACGTCGCTGATCCGCGCGGCGAGTCCCGCGCCGGCTACCAGCGCCTGCAGCTCATCGACACACACCGGCGGGCCGGGCTGGCCGAATGGCAGCCGATCCTGCCCCGCGGGCCGGGTCGCCAGGAGTCGCCAGGTCGCTCGCTCGCCGAGCGCAAAGAGAAACACCAGGCCGCGTCGACCGGCGACCACGTGAGCGATGCCGGCCTCTAGGTTCCCGTCGAGTTCGACGTCGGCGAGCACGACCTCTTCGCCGTACGGCCCGCCGCGCCAGCCGATGCCGGCCGATCGGCGGACAATACTCTGCGGGCCGTCGCATCCAGCGACGAAGTCGCAGTCCACCACCTCAACGCCGGCCGGCGACCGGATGGTTGCATGCGCCCTGACAGCCTCATCACAGACCGCGACCGCCTCTGTGCCCCGTTCTACCGCGATCCCCCGGTCCGCGAGGGCATCCGCGAGCACCGTCTCGACGTCCATCTGTCGGACGAGGGAGAGGTGCGGGAATGCCGTGTCCGGCAGCGCAAGCTCGGCCAGGCGGGCGGCAACCACGCGGGAGCCGAGGTGCAAGCGCACCGCCGGCGCGATGTCCGCCCTGGACAGGAGCGGCTCGGTCACGCCAAAGGGACGCAGCACCTCCAGCGTGCGGGGATGCACAATGAGGGCGCGAGATGGGCGGTATGCCTCAGAGCGTCGTTCGACGATTCGGACGCGGGCGCCGTGGTCGTGCGCCACCAACGCCAACGAAAGGCCGGTCGGGCCGGAGCCCACCACCAGAATGTCTGTGGCCCGGTTCATGTGACCTCCACCAGTCGCCACCATGCGGCCGCATCGCGCGGCGCCGTTTCGTCGAGCCGCTGCGGTGCTCGGAGCAGGTCGTCGCGCCGCATTCCCGGCAGCACCATGTAGTGGATCGATTGCGGATCGCATCCGAGTGCGAGCACCCGCCAGAGTGAGCGGGCGTAATGCTCGGCGCGCCCCGGGCCGTCCCACTCGTAGATACCCCGGTAGAGGCCGCGTTCGTCGTGGGCCAGCCACAGCTTGGAGACGAAGCCGGGGAAGCCGACGAACAACGGCGTGTTGAGCAGGCTCTCCCAGCGGAAGAGGGCGTGTCCCCTCCCACGCACAGCCCGCAGCCGGAAGCCGACGACGAGGGCGCAGGGGTTTGCCGGCGCCCCGCCCTCAACGACGGTCTCCCGATAGACGCGGGCCGTTGTGCCGTCCGCGAATCGTAGCCGCATGCCGACGCGCGAAGCCGGCAGGTGGATGCGCCGGTGTGCCAGCAGGCCAGTCGTGCTGGCGACGCAGCGAAGCAGCGCCGGCACCGCGACCCGTTTCGGCAGAGGCGACTGTTGGTTTGGAGCCTCCTCGGCGAATGCTGTTCGGCCCTTCATGGTCCCAATGGAACGAGTAGTTGGTTCCACCGTCTTGCCTGTCATCGAAGACATGTTCCCTTCCCCTTCCCGCCGACAGGCTCGGTCGCATCACCCATGCGGTCGGGCACCATTGCCGGTATCAGATACCGACGGGAGCGGAGAGACGATTGTCGATCTCTGCTCCGCTGCATAGATGGACATTGCCTGAGGCGCAACCGTCTGGGCCACTCGTGGAGCGGTCACCGCCGATGGAGCCTGGCCCGTCGCGGCGCTCGGCTCGCCCAGCGCGATGCTGAGGCCGCCGAAGTTGGACTGTATGTATTGCAGCGTTGCTGCGATTGCGACGAAGAGGCCGGCGATGGCGCAGGACTCCTCGACGGTGGTGAGTATTTGGTAGATGAAATCCTGCTCGCCGGCGACGTCGACGTACCACCCGGAGAACATCTCCATGACCACCTCGCCGCCGACAAAGAGTGCTGCCGCAAGGATGTAGAGCCGGCGTGTTGCCTGCGGCAGATAGCCGATAAATCGGCGATAGAAGTATGCGACGACCACCACCGAGATCATGCCGACGATCACCCAGCTGTAGAGGAGCGGGCCGCTGAGGCCAATTCGGTCGCGAATGTCGTGCCATCCGGCGCCTCCGGGGTCATGGAGCTTAGCCACTTCATCAATCGAGAAGCCCAGCGTCAGCAGACCGAGCACCAGCCAGTGCTTCGCGAATCGATCACCAACCTGCTTCTTCGCTAACGCGATTGCGGTAAGCAGCATCGACAAGGCAATGAGGGCGATCGCCGAGTACCAGGTACCGAGCGACGACTCCTCGTTCAGATCGAACATCCGCACAACCGAATCCCAAACGATCACGGTTGGATCGATGAACCCAAATTCGACCATCACCAAAGTAAGCAGATCTGCGGCGGCAAGTGCTCCAACGATGAGGCCGAGGATGAGGACTATGTCCGGCGCCCAGACGGTTACTTTGAGTGGCGAAGTGCGATCCATTCGCGCGCGCGCATCGGTGTTCGGTCGCGCGATTACCCAGCGAAGACCGGTGCGCTCGTAGACATGAAACGGCAGCTTGAGCAGCACGGCGTCCAGTCCGACCCGAAGCAGCAGGTGATTCGAGCGGACCGGCTTGGAGGCGAGATACGCGAAGGTGCCGATGCCTGGCATGCCCGCGATGAGGATGACGAGGGGCGAGTGAATGCTCAGCGCCTGCCGCCACTGGCGCCGATCAATGTTGCGGACCAACAGCCGGAGCGTTGCCAATAGCAGGTTGAGCAGGGTGTAGCTCGCCCGCGTGATGCTGCCGATTGGGAAACGCAGAACTGCACCGATGGCGAGATGAACGCCGAAGTGTGGCAGGACGGCGAGAACGGTTGGCTCATTCAGGTTTTGCCGGAGCTGCTCTGCCTCACACGCGCTCACCCGACCGTCACGCTCCCAGGCTCCGATGGAACCTTCCATCCAGCGTTGCGCCCGGGTTCGTCGTTGCTCCTTCCGATCGCTGCCGTCAATGTTTCCGAGCGGGCTGCTGGAACCCCTGTCCATGGTACTCGTGCTCATCGCCGGCTCCTCCCTTCCCTGGTGGAGCGCCGCATTCGACGCCAGCTTCAGCGTGATATCTACGAGTGCCCGCGTCTGTCCGGCAGACTCGGTCAGTCGGGTGGGGAGTTACACGACAGTCACCGCGGCGACCGGGGTCTCGGCTCCTGCACACCGTTGACTGTTTCGTCGATGTCCTGCATTTCCCCGCGTAAACCGCCTCATTTGTTGACCTCCACCCGACAGACATGTGCGCGGGGGCACGGGAGACTCGAAATGGCGTAGACGACCGGGCAGACCTGGTTGCCAGTGCGGTCGATGCGCATCCGAAGTGATGAGTGGAGTTCGGGTATGCCGGCCGCTGCAATCCTCCTGTTCCTCGTGGTTGCGCTCGCGACGGTCGCGTGCGATGACGCCACGGAGGAGGCCATCGCACCGATGACGGAACCGCCCCCCAACGCGGCGGATCTTGGTCAGCTCAGTGGCGAAATCGTCATCGACGGGTCGAGCACGGTCTATCCGATCACACAAGCTGCGGCGGAGGAATTCCTCCGGTACGGTCGCCGCGTGCGCATCAGTGTTGGGATCGCCGGCACGGGCGGTGGCTTCAAGAAGTTCTGCGCGGGGGATGTCGATATCACTAACGCATCGCGGCCAATATCTCCTAGCGAACGTGAAATCTGTGACGCCCGCGGCATCGACTTCATCGAAGTCCCTGTGGCGTATGACGGCATCGCCGTCGTCGTGCATCCAGACAACACCTGGGTCGACTGTCTCTCGGTGGACGAGTTGCGGCGCATCTGGGAGCCGGCAGCACAGGGCGCCGTCTCGAACTGGAACCAGGTGCGCGACACGTTCCCCGATCGGCCGCTGACGCTGTTTGGTCCGGCCACGGACTCCGGCACCTTCGACTACTTCACGGAAGCGGTCGTCGGGATCGAGAAATCGAGCCGCGGCGACTACCAGGCGAGCGAAGACGACAACGTGCTCG
Source organism: Dehalococcoidia bacterium (assembly GCA_050184225.1). Taxonomy (GTDB): domain Bacteria; phylum Chloroflexota; class Dehalococcoidia; order CAUJGQ01; family CAUJGQ01; genus JBFXAN01. The sequence goes on from JBFXAN010000002.1 coordinate 8,257, forward strand.
TGACCGGCGTCGGCGGCGACCCCGGCGCGTTGGGCTACTTCGGCTTTGCGTATGTCGTCGAGAACCCCGGCAAGGTGAAGGCCGTTCCGATCGATGGCACCGGCAGCGGGGGGTGCGTGGCGCCATCCGCCCAGTCGATCAAGGAAGGAGCGTACCAACCTCTCAGCCGGCTTCTCTTTCTCTATGTGCGGGCCACATCGGCCGCACGCCCGGCGGTCGATGCCTTCGTCAGGTTCTATCTGAGCAACAGCTTCACACCGCTGATTGAGACGCCTGAGGTTGGCTACGTCGCCTTGCCGGACGCCGCGTATAAGGCGCTCATCCAGCGGTTCAGCGCGGGCACGACCGGCACGCTGTTCCCCAACGGCATAGAGGTCGGCACGGTTCTCGATCGCTATCTCAGGTGAGACATGGCTGAGCAGGACCTCGCCGGACACTATCCACCACGCGGCGCGTTGCGACGCCATCGCGCTCGCGATCTGCGCGAGCGGGCGATTCAGGGGCTCCTGTTCGTTGCCGCTGCCACGAGCGTGCTGATCACTGCCGGCATCATCCTGTCCCTGGCCCGTGAGACAGTGGAGTTCTTTCGTCACGTTTCGATCGTCGAGTTCCTCACCGGGCGTGAGTGGACACCGCTGTTTGCCAGGCAGCGGTTTGGCGTCTGGCCACTGGTTGCGGCTACCGCCCTCACGTCGGCAATCGCGCTCGCCGTCGCGGTTCCCCTGGGATTGATGGCGGCGATTTTCCTCAGCGAGTTCGCACCGGACCGCATTCGTGACGTGCTCAAGCCCGCGCTGGAGATCCTGGCCGGCGTGCCCACCATCGTCTACGGCTTCTTTGCGCTGACCTTTGTGACCCCGCTGTTACAGCGCGCGGTTCCTGGACTGAGCACATTCAACTCGCTGAGTGCGGGGCTGGTCATGGGCATCATGATCATGCCCCTCGTGGCTTCACTCAGCGACGACGCGATGGCCGCCGTGCCGCACGCGCTGCGCGAGGGGGCGTACGGGCTCGGTGCGACGCGCCAGGAGGTGGCGACGAAGGTCGTGTTTCCGGCAGCGATATCCGGCATCGTCGCGGCGGTGATCCTGGCACTCTCCCGAGCCGTGGGCGAGACGATGATCGTCGCGATCGCGGCCGGTCAGAGCCCGGTGCTGACGCTGGATCCGCGCGTTCCGGTGGAGACGATGACGGCCTACATCGTCCAGGTGAGCCTGGGAGACACGCCGTACGGCTCGCTTGGCTACCTGACGATATTTGCCGTAGGCAGCGCGCTCTTTGTGTTCACGTTCGCCTTCAACCTCGCCAGCCAGTGGGTCGTGCGGCGATTTCGGGAGGTGTACGACTGATGGTCACCCGGACGTCGACGACATCTTCTGTGGGGAGTTTTCATCCCAACCTGGCGATTCGGAAGGCGCGCGGCCTGCTCGTCGTCACCTGTGGCGTGCTGAGCGTGGTGATCGGGCTGGCGACGCTCTTTCTCTTGATCGCAGATGTGCTCGGCCGCGGACTGCCATGGTTGGACTGGCAGTTCCTGTCGAGCTTCGACTCGCGCTTCGCCGCTCGGGCCGGGATCAAGGCGGCGCTCTACGGCACGGCGATGATGATCTGCTTTACCATGCTCATCGCCCTGCCCCTCGGTGTGATGGCGGCGATCTATTTGGAGGAATACGCGGGCGACAACTGGTTCACGCAGGTCGTTCAGCTCAACATCGCCAACCTCGCCGGCGTGCCGTCGATCATCTACGGCCTGCTCGGCCTCGCCCTGTTCGTGCGAGCGATGGGCATGGGCCGCAGCGTGCTGGCGGGATCGATGACGATGGCGTTGCTGGTGCTGCCGGTGATCATCGTGGCGACACGCGAGGCGATTCGGGCGGTCCCGGCCGGCATTCGCCAGGCCTCCTATGCCGTCGGTGCGACCCGCTCCCAGACGATCTGGCACCATGTGTTGCCTTATGCCCTACCCGGCATTCTAACCGGCAACATCCTGGCGGCCTCCCGCGCGATCGGTGAGACCGCGCCGCTGATCACTATCGGCGCGCTGACGTACGTGCCGTTCACGCCGCGCGACCCGTTCGACCGGTTCACGGCGCTGCCGATCCTCATCTTCAACTGGACATCCAAGCCGCAGGCGACCTTTCACGATATTGCCGCAGCGGCCATTCTCGTACTGCTCGCGCTCCTCCTCGCGATGAACGCCATCGCGATCACGCTGCGCCAGCGTGTGCGCAGGAAAGCAGGACGACGATGACCAGCATCCTTGAAAGATCTGAGAAAGCGACCTTGGAAGGGCAACCGACCGCACCCACAATGCACGCCCATGCGGTCGATTTCCGGAACCCCGTCATTGAGGTCGAGGACTTCAGCCTGTGGTACGGCGCAAGCCGTGCACTGACGGATGTCACGCTCAAGATCCCGTGCCATGCAATCACCGCCCTGATCGGCCCGTCCGGCTGCGGGAAGAGCACGCTATTGCGCGCGATGAATCGTATGAATGACCTGATCGCTGGCGTTCGCTCCGAGGGGAGCATCTGCCTGAACGGCGCCGACATCTATGCGCGAGGCGTCGATCCGGTCGAAGTACGGCGACGGGTCGGCATGGTGTTCCAGAAGCCGAACCCGTTTCCGCGATCGGTGCGCGAGAACATCCTCTTCGGAGCCAGGATCAATGGCTACCGCGGCAACCATGATGCGTTGGTCGAGCAGTCGCTTCGCAAGGCGGCGCTATGGGAGGAGGTTGCGAACGACCTGAAGAAGAGCGGCTTGGCGCTGTCCGGAGGCCAGCAACAACGCCTCTGCATCGCCAGGGCGATTGCGATCGCGCCCGAGGTGATCCTGATGGATGAGCCGTGCTCTGCCCTCGATCCGGTCGCGACACACAAGATCGAGGACTTGATGCGAGAACTGGCGCATGACTACTCGATTGTCATCGTGACGCACAACATGCAGCAGGCGGCGCGGGTGGCGGACTACACCGCGTTCATGCTCTCCGATGAGCGGACCAAGGGCCAGATTGTCGAATACGGACCCACCGACCAGGTGATGACGGCGCCACGAGACAAGCGGACCGAAGACTACATCACCGGACGATTCGGCTAGCGGTGAGAAAGGAGGGCCGCGGACGGGAGCGGTCCGGACTGTTCAGTCCACCCTGCGCGCCGCGGTGTACGACCATGCCACGCGCTCTCTTCGAACAACACCTTCATGACCTCTGTGCAGATGTGCTCGAACTTGGTGGCCGCGTAGAGCAGGCGATCCGCCGCGCGATGCAGTCTCTGGAACGACGCGACCTCGAATTGGCGCGAGATGTGGTCGAGGAGGACCAGACGATCAATCGCTGTCGGTTCTCCATAGAAGAACGTGCGGTGGACTTAATCGCGACCCAGCAGCCGGTAGCCTCTGACCTTCGCACGTTGATCACCGTGCTCTTTGTCGCCACCGAGTTGGAGCGAACGGGGGACTACGCTGAAGGCGTCGCCCGGATCAGCCTGCTGCTCGGCGAGCAATCGCTTCCACGGCCACTCGACCGCCTCCAGCGGATGGCGGACTTTGGCATCGAGATGATGCACGACGCGCTCACCGCCTTCACGACCCGCGACGTGAACCTCGCCCGGGCCGTGTGCGATGCGGACGATGCCCTCGACACGCTCTACGACGCCAACTATGCCGAGGTGATCAGCCGGCTCGCCGGCGATCCGCACGCGGCACGCCGGTATACCTACCAGCTCTGGACGGCACACAACCTGGAGCGGATCGGCGATCGAGCCACGAATATCGCCGAGCGCGTCGTCTATCTCGCCACTGGGGCGTTCGTCGAGATCAACGTTTCCCGCTACTAGCACCGCTCCGCGACTGGGACTCACAGGCGGCCGGGCGGCGTCGGGTGTTCCTGCGCGTCTTGACTGACATTGCCTGACATACGGGCGTGGTGGCGGCTGCGACAGTCGAGCTATGGCCGCGCTCTGCACGCGGCCTCAGTGCCACGGCGGGCACTGGTCACAGGGGGTGGCAGGTGAGCGGCAGACCGACCACGCCGGAGGAGGTTTCCATCAAACCGCGATGGCTGTGGGCGGCGGCGATCGTCTGTGCCATTGTCTTTGCGCTGCTTACTCTTGATGCGCTCACGCAGCCCGCTGCCTTCTTCGACCCCTGGCTCCTGCGCACCGTGCAACGGGTTGATCTGCCGCTGATCGAGCCGGTGATCCGGCCGATCGACTGGTTGACCGATGGCCCGGGCGCGGTGCTGATGTGGGCCCTCACGATGATTGCCCTGGCGGCGTTGCGCTGGTGGCCGGCGGCGGCAGTTGCGCTGATGACGCCGATCGGCGGCGTGGTGAACTTCGTCGTTGGTCGATTGGTGGTGGATCGAGACCGGCCCGACCCGGCCGACTTTACACGGGTCATCGTCGACACCAATGGACCAGCGTATCCCAGCGGCCACGTAATGGGCGCCGTGATGCTCTATGGCTTCCTCTTCCTCCTGGCAGCGTGCATTCCCTCTCGCGCGCTGCGGTTCGCGGCACGTACCGCGTGTCTTGCCGTGATCGTGGCCTCCGGGTTTGGTCGCGTGTGGTACGGGGCTCACTGGCCGTCGGATGTTGTGGGCGCCTACGCGGCTGGTGGCCTGCTGTTGATCGTCATGGTCGTCGTGTATCAGCGGCTCGTCGCCGGCAGGAGGCCAGAGCGCCTCGGTGCCATGGCGCCGTCGATTGGACCGAGTGAACGAACCCCCAGCCGAACCTGCCGCCCGGCGAACCATCGCTCGGTAGCGTGCAGAGGAATTGTCCTGGCAGCGGTTATGCAGATGGGAATCCCATTGCCCCACAACCGTATCGGCCCTTACCGGACAGATCATCCCACCAGAACACAGGATGCTGGGAGTGGAGATCGTCGTACGGAGGATCCGATATGAACGCGGTTGTGGTGGCCGCCAGCCGGCATGGTAGTACGCGGGAGATCGCGCAGGTGATCGCCGACGAGCTCCGTCGCGCTGGAATTGAGACGGCTCTGCGAGACGCGAGGACGGTCGAAGAAATCGGCGGTTACGATGCGGTGATCCTCGGCAGTGCAGTGTACATGGGCAACTGGCTACCCGAGGCGCGACGCTTCGGCGAGCACAACCTAACCCAGCTCACAACTGTTCCGCTCTGGCTCTTCAGCAGCGGACCACTTGGCGCCGACGACCCACAACCACATGGCGATCCAGAGCGAATCAGCGACCTGCTCCGGAATCTCCGGCCTCGCGAGCACAAGGTCTTCGCCGGCAAGCTCGACAAGCGGGGACTCGGCTTTGGCGAGCGGCTCGCCGTCAAGGCGGTGAAGGCGCAGGAAGGCGACTTCCGAGACTGGGACGCGGTTCGCGGTTGGGCGCACGCGATCGCCGATGCGCTGACGACCGGGGCAACCGTCCGGGCGTAGTGCCGGCCGAGCAAGGGGTCATAGTGGCGCGCGACAGGCGGCGCAGCTGGGGCTGACCTCCTGAGGGCGCTCGGAAACGGGGGATGGTATGTTCGCGCCTGAGGCGGCCGTCCGTGACCAGGTGGTGAAGACGCAACGGGGGTTGCACGCCTTTCCCGTCGCGGCCATTGCAGCGTTCTGCGTCACGCTCTTCGCGCTGATGACCGTGGACCTGCTCTCCGGCCCACGGGACTTCTTGGATCAGCACCTGCTGCGTGCGATGCAGCGCATTGACCTCCCGGAACTCGATACCGCGGTCCGTGCCTTGAATGGTCTCACCGGACAGGAGGTCGCGCTCGCGATCTGGGCCGCTCTGGTTGTGCTGAGCCTCTTCATGCGCTGGTGGCTTGCCGCGCTGACGCTCGTTGCGTTGCCGATTGGGGGATTAGTGAATCATGCGATCAGCATCGCAGCGGGACGTGATCGGTCTGGAGACGGAGAGGTCCTCCGTGCCGTCGGCGATGCCGATGCCTTTACGGCGGCTGGTGGACCTATCGTCGGCGCGGTCCTGCTCTACGGCGTCCTGTTTGTCGTCGCCGATCACATCGCTTCGACGGGGATTCGGCGCGCGGCACAGGGCGTGTGCATCGCAATCATTCTGCTCGTCGGTTTCGCCGAGGTGCGTCACAGCGGTGTCTTGCCATCGGACGTGACCGCAGCGTATGCCCTCGGCGGCCTGATCCTCGCTGTCCTGGTTGTCATCTATCGACGGATCGATGCAGTCACTGGATCGCTGCCACTGATTCATGCGGCGATCCCAGCGCACGACGAGCGTGTGCCGCACGCGCACGCGTTGACGAGCCTCGTGCTGTTTGACGGCGGGACCGTCGAGAAGATCTATGCCCCCGGATTCCTCCCGCGCCTGATCTATTGGATTGCGTTCCAGGCAGAGTTCCCCTACATCCGCAACCGTGCGGCGCTGGAAGCGGCGAGACACCGTCGCAACCTCGCGGCATTGCTGACCGAATATTGGTACGGCAGCGCCCGCGTGGCGCGCGTGGTCGCCATCGAACAAGTTGGCGATACGTTTGCCGTGCGGAGCGAGTTTGTCGACGGACATGAGCCCACCGACCGGCGTGCGGCACGCGCGTTCCTTGCTGACCTCATGTATCGCTTTGAGCGCGTCGGGTATCCGACGTGGCAGATCGATCCACGCCAGCCCCGAGCCGTCGATAACGTCATGGAAGCGGCGGATGGGCGGTACATGATCGTCGATCTGGAGTCCGGCCTCGTCTCGCCGTTGGCCTCAGTCCGCACCTGGGGGCGCGCGTTGCGCCGGGGTCTGGTGCCCATCTACGACGATGTGTACTTCGACATCACCCGCCGATACGTCGCTCACGAGGAAGCCGCGATGCAGGCGAAACTCGGAAATGAGTGGACCGATCGCCTGATCGCGACCATGGCAGCGGCAGAGCTGGAGACGGACGCCTGGCGGCAGAGTGAGCCACGACTGTGGGGTCATCTTGTCTACAACGTGCAGCACGGATTCGGCATCCGCCACTGGCCGGCACGCATTCGGGCGGAGGTGCAAGCCGGGCGGGCCCACGCCCGTGAATGGATTGCGCAGGCGATCACCACCTGGGACCGGGAGGGACGGCTGACAGGTGCGGAGGCGGCGACGCTACGAGCTGAGACGGCGGCACCAGAGTTTCAGACCATCCTACCCCATCTCGGCGCGCACATCGCGATCAGTATCGTGCTTCGGTTCCCATTCGGAGGGATCGCGCGCTTCTGCTGGACGAGCGGCGCACTTGTCACCACCGGCATCCGCCGGTTGGTGGGTCGAACGGATGCCTCATCGTGGCAGCAGGCGAAACGGATACACACACCGGTGGTGCTGCTGTTCAGCCTGCTGCCGAGCATCGGTGCGTTCGCCTACCTGATGGCAGCGCCGGTGCGCCGAAACCCGCTGCTCGTTCGCGTGACGGTAGACATGGCATTGCGATCGCTGCCGTTCCAGCTCTATCACCGGAGCGGCCTGCAGCGGCTGATCGCTCGCCGGACACTGATTGAGCCCAGGTCGGGCGACACACCGAGGGCGGCGTAGCCATGTCTGGCCACATAACTCGGCCAATCGAACACACGGACCGGCTTTTGGAAACGAGGCCGCGGGCAAGCGGTCCGGCGATGGCAGGACCTCCGCGCTCGCGGCCGGCCGGGTTCGTACGTACCGTCGTACAGGCTGCCGTACGCCCGGCGCGCCGAAACCTTCTCCACTGGGCGTCGTGGATCGTCGCCCTCAGCATCGAGTTGGCAATACTGATTCTGCTTCGCCATGAGGAGATCTATCCCTGGGAACTTGAAGTGGCCAGGCACCTTCAATCGGTACCAGGGAAGCAGTATGTATTCGATGTTACGTCGACACTTACGAATACGCTCTCGATTCCATTTTTGCTCCTCTTTCTCGTCATCACCGCGGCGGTGTTCATTTGGGGGGAGCGGATCGCCGCGGCCGTCCTTCTCCTGAGCTTTCCCTTGCACGTGCTCGCGCAGTTTCCGAAAGCATTGATCGATCGTCCACGTCCGTCATCCGATTTCCCAGGAATCGAGGGCGTCGGCGGCGTTCAGAGCTTTCCCTCTGGGCATGCCGAGTATGTGGTCACCTTCTACGGTTTTCTCGCCGTCATTCTCATGATGCGCGCTCGGTCATGGCGGAGCCGCAGCATCATCTTCCTGGTCTGGCTCGTCTTCGCCCTCGCGACTGGGTTTGGCCGGGTGGCGCTCGGGCGGCACTGGCCGATCGATGTGCTTGTGTCGTATGTCGTTGGGCTTGGTCTGCTGTCCGGGTTGGTCTGGCTGCACTCGGCGCTCTCTGCCGGAGCGGCGCCGGGAGGCGAGGGGCGCCTGTCAGGTCAACGTCGGGCTTGATATCATCGTATGGTGACGACTCAGCAGTATGATGCTTCATACAAGGCGAGCAGGCGTGCCTGGCAACGCGAACTTCCGGTCGTGGGTGGCTTGATCGCGGCCTATTTGATCCTGCTCTTCACGATCGATCACTCCACACCGACGACCTTTGATCGGTGGTTCACCAATGCGATCCAATCAATCCCATGGGGTGCGTTCGGATTCGTCCCCGATCTCGGTTCAGATCTGGGCGCCGGCGCCTACGGGTTCTTCGTTGTTCCGGGCCTGGTTGCGACTGGCTTTGCGCTCACGCGGCGCTGGCGAATGTTGGCGCTTCTGGTCGTGGTATTTGCGTTGCATTACGTGATGATTGCTCCGAAGCAGTTTGTCATCGCGTACCGGCCGTCTCCGCTCTTCGGTGTGGAAGGCGCGGGCGGCTTGGAGAGCTTTCCCAGCGGACATGTGCAATGGGCGACGTCGTTCTACGGTCTGCTCGCATATCTGATGTGGCGGGAAGCATCCGGGCGTCTGCGCCACGCCATCCTTCCGGTCTATGCATTGATCGTGGCTGGAACGATCCTGGGCCGCATCGCGCTGGGCCGGCACTGGCCGCTGGACACGCTCGCCGGTCTGACGGCAGGTCTCATCGCCCTGCGCCTGCTCATCGCACTTCATGGCCGGTTCGCTGACCGCGGAACACCGGCATTCGCCGATACCTGATTCCGGCAACCGATTTCCCTCTTGCGTGTTCGTCGATTGTGGGGCGAACTCCTCAAATGTCTCGCCGTCTGCCTGACAGACGAGTGAGCGGCAGATCGATGACTATCGGTACGGATTGAGAACGGTTCGCGGCTCTCCGTGCTTCGGACACTGCGCGTCACCGCGACCGTTTCGCTGGTGCCGCGCTCGGGCAGCGCTTCGGCATGACCCGGGGCCGGGCTAGGGAGGCGAACAATGCTTCGAATGATCGTCGTACCGTTGGATGGATCACCCTTCGCAGAGCGGGCGTTGCCTGTGGCTGAGGCACTTGCAGCCGCGACCGGTGCAGACCTGGCGCTGATTCGTGTGGTAGAGGTTCTTGCGCCCGGCGATCGAGAGCCGGGCGTGTTGAGCTACCTCGATGGTCACCGAACCACAGTAGCCCAGGACTACATCGACCGCATGACCATGATCACACGGCTCGGACGACCGGTGACCGGCGAAGCATATCTCGCTTCGGACGTGGCGACCGGAATCATTGCCCGCGTCCGCGACGTGAGTGCGGACCTGATCGTCATGACCTTGCATGGCGAATCTTGGCCGATCGGCACGGCACTCGGCAGCGTGGCCGCCCGGTTGACGCGCGAGGTGCCATGCCCCCTGCTCGTCGTCGGGCCGAACGTGGCCACGGAGAGGATGCCCGCCGACCGCACCGACGCCGCCGTCTAAACGCCCGCCGTCGGGTCGACGCGATGGAAAGGAGCACGCTCATGCACCGCGTGCTTTGTGCAGTCATGTTCGGCGCGCTTGTGCTTGTTGTCGGCCAATCGGTGAACGCTCAACCAGCTGCGCCCGTGAACGAAAGTGACCAGCCGCTTGCGGCCGAGGAAATTGCCGTGCGTCTGACCCCGTCGATGGCGGTGGCCGGCGATTTGCCAGAGGGCGTGCGCTTGACCGGATTGACCGTGGACACACCGGCGACGCTCGCACCGGTGGTCACTCCACCTGATGGCGACCCGCGCGCCACCTACGACGTTATCGCTCAGAACCTCATTTTGCGGGCGACGCAGACGACCAGCACGCGCCCAGACGGTCCGCCGAACTTCGCCGTGACCATACAGGTGATGACCGGTTCCGAAGCCGCTCGCGCGCTCATCGCAAACCCGGCCCGGCGACCGCCTTCCGCATCAACGCTGAGTTTAGAGGGATCGTTGGGTGAGGCCAACGTTGGGTTGCACTGGACCAGCACGCCACCGGGCGGGACGGAGTTGGAATCATACGCCGTCCGCTGGCAGCGAGGGTCGCTGGCCTTTGAGGTCGGCGCTCAGAGCAGTCCGGGCCGAGGGTCCCTGAACGACGCGCTGGCGATCGCCGGCCGAATCGATGCCCGGGCAACGACGGCGATCGACCTCACGTCGCCGCCAATGCTTGCACCGTTTGTGAGCGAGACGGCACGCTTCGAGGCATACATGCGCATGCAGTCGCTCCAGGTGTCGCCTAAGGTGACTCCGGCTGGATATCGGGCGTTGCAGGCGCCGCGGATCGCGCACCCAGCGCAAGAGGTGATGGGCCGGGCGCTCGCCGGTGACAGCGCGGCGGGCGTCTTCGCCTATCTTCGTACCAGCCGTCCCGTGCTCCAGTGGACGGCGAGCTTCGTGCGGACGGAGCAACGAGACGCCCCGGTGTTCCTGGTCGCCTGGCTTACCGCTGACCGCGATGCGGCACTGCAGCAACTGAACGGGCTCAGGTCCGATGCACCTCCCGCGACAGTAACGTCGCTGACGCCGCCGGTGATGCTCGGTGACGAGACGGTCGCGGCACACAGCCGCACGCCGGACTTCTACCGGCCAGGCGACGATCTCGTACTCTATCGCCTCGGTTGGACGCACGGGCCGCTCGTCCTGACGACGGTGATGGAAGGGCAGGTCGATGAAGCGACGGTGGTTGTGTTCGCCAACGTGCTCGAGGCTGCGTACAACCAGAGTCTGCTCGCGGCGTCGACGGCCAGCGGCACGGCCGACCGTGACTGCACCGAGGTCACGTTCCAGAATGGTGAGGGGTCGATTCCGGCCCGGCTCTGCCGCCCTACCCCTTCCGCAGCGCCACCCGACGTTCGATATCCGGCGGTGCTGGTCCTGCACGGCTGCGGTGGGCCGCCTGAGTACCGTGACCTTGCCGAGTCGATCGTGTCGGCCGGCGTGGTCAGTCTCTACGTCGAATATCTGGCCGCGACACCGCGTCCACCTGACGGTTTCTGTGCTCTGCCGGAGGTCGATCTCCTACCCATTGCGCCCACCTGGCTGGCGGCAATCGGGGACGCCGTAACGTTCCTCCAGGCGCAACCGGACGTGGACCCAACGCGGATCGGCGCGGCGGTCTACTCGCTCGGCGCGACGCTCACCCTTGCCGCGGCCACCGACGACCCTCGCTATCGGGCGCTGGTGGTGTATTCAGGATTGCTCTTCGGGCCGTTGTACGAGCGCGTGGATCACCTGCCGCCGACGCTGATCCTCCATGGTGAGGCGGGCGCACGCATTCCGGTCGCGGAGGCGTACGCGCTCGCGGGCGCCGGCCGAACGCACGAACTGGTCGTCTATCCGGGCGGTCCACATACATGGACAGCCGTCGACCGTGCCGATGCGGACGCGCGTGCCATCGCCTTCTTGCACAGGCACCTGTCTGAGCAACCCTAGTGCCCAGTGTAGAGGCCGGCACGGTCGGCGGGTGTTGCCTGACAGTCGAGTGATTGGTCGTGCCCGATGCTGCAGATGAACTTCGTGTGGAGAAAACCGATGCTCGGAGAACTTGTTGGGCTTGTCTGGTTCAGCGCGGTGAGCGCCGCGCTGATTCGAGAGTGGCGTACCGGCTTACTGGCGTTTGACGGTCGACGGCCGCCGCGTCGCTCGACCGCTTCTCGCGTGATCCCCGTGCCGGTTCGCGAGGAATCCGGTCGTTCAGGCTCGAAGTGACCTGTTCCAGCGGCGGAACCCGAACGCAGGTTCAAGAGCCGGTTGAACGAAGAATTGGGGGGCAACTCCATGAGACGCACCAGCCTCGGCGCAATTGTCATCGTCGGCGTGGTCTCCGTCGCATTCCTCGCCCCGAGTGGCTTCGATCGGGAGACGTTGAAGGCCAGAGGGCTTCCCCGCCCGGCATATCTGGCACTTGGCGACTCGCTGGCGGTTGGAACAGGCGCCAGCCGGGCTGATGCCTCGGGCTACGTCGCGCTGTTTCACCAATTCCTACGATCGGAGGACGATAGCCGCTACGAGTTGCGTGCGGTAGCCAAGGGCGGCGCAACATCCACAACGCTCATCCACGAAGGTCAGCTCGTGTCCGCGCTCGACATCCTGCACCACAACGCCGATGATGAGCCGAACAATGACGTGCAGGTGATTACGATCGACATCGGCGGTGATGATCTGCGCACGCTTGTGCGTGGTGGTGCGCCTTGTGAGCCGCCGGCGTCGCCAGCCGATCCGGCCTGCGTGGGCGCGGTTGTGCAACTGCTCGCCGACTATCGCGCGAACATCGCGACAATCCTGACCCAGCTCCGAGCAGCAGCCGGCCCGGAGACACGGATCTTCGTCGTTACGGTCATGAACCCGTATTCGGGCACCGGCGGGCCGCTGGATCAGCCGAGCGACCCCGTGATCGCGCTGCTGAACGCCGAGACGCAGGCGGCGGCGGCGGATCCCTGGATCCGGGCCGTGCTCGTCGACGTGTTTCCGATCTTTGCCAGCCGTGCCCACGAGCTCACGAACCTCGACAAGCCACGCCCGGACTTCCATCCAAATGATGAAGGCTACCGACTGATGGCAGAGGCGATCGTCAAAGCGTATCGGGAGCAGGTCCCGTCCGGATCGGAAGGTCAATAGGCCGGAGCGGTTTGCGGGTCAGCAGGCGTCAGAGGGTCGCCGGCACCGATTCGGCGGCGACCGGACGTGCGGGTCCGCGGAACGCTCGGATTCCCCGGCGATCGAGGAATTGTCAGGTAGACTCCTCGTGCCTCAGCTACGCTATCCGACGATCAGGCATCGACGTAACGAATCCGCACGATGCTGCACGCGGCGGCACACGGATTGTAAGCACGCCGCCGGCGTACTCGGTGTTGATTGCCTGGGGCTCGCGCTCGTGGGGCACGAGAAACCGGCAGGTGACTGCGATCGGTTGGCGGACCCGTAGCCGCGGGTCCTCATGGAAGTCGCCACGCTCGCCGTCGAGGACTCCCCGACCGGGGGATGTGCGGAAACTCTGTGGTAGGTGCTTGGTGGTGATCATGGTGCTCACTCCTTCGCTCCGGTCTCCGCCCGCTTACGCCGGCGCAGGGAATCTAGCCTTACCGTAGAGAGGTCACTGAGAGCTGTCTGTCGGGCAAGATGCGACAGAGGCTTCCGGAATTACCTGTCTGGTTTACCCCGCGGGCCGGGTGCTCACCGGACGTATGAGGGGCAGTCTCCGCATGCGTGCGGGCCAGGGTCCGCCGGCGGTTCGCGTCAGCGTGACGCATGTGGGGCAATGCCCGCTATCGGGCATCGCACACCACCCGACAGACACCCGCGCGATGCACGCGCATCCTCGAAGCGGGCACCCCGACGTACCCGCTCTTCGGGTCGGGTGTCAGCCAATTCTCTGCCGGAGGTCTCCGATGACACCCGTCCGTCGCATCCGAGCCCGCTGTCCCCGTTGCTGGGGGCGTCTCCTATTGGAACGAGATGCGCATGGCGCCTATCTTGCCTGCCTGATGTGTGGATGCGTCCTCGAGGAACGTGACGATCCGCCCGCGACTGAGGAACCGGCCGACCTACCTGCCTGGTGGCGAACCCAATCTGCTTGACGCGATGATAGTGGTGTCGTACCACCGCCGCGATCGAAGGAGGACGTGATCATGCGATTGCAGGGCAAGGTCGTGGTGATCACCGGGGCCGGCTCCGGCATCGGTCTCGCGATCGGCAGGTGTTTCGCGACGGAGGGCGCGGCGATCGTCGCCGGTGACTGGAACGCCGAGCGGCTCGACCAGGCCATCGCCGGTATCCGCGAGATGGGCGGCGTGATCGACGGCGTGTCCGGCGACATCGCCGACTGGGTCGTGGCGGAGGGACTAATCGATGCGGCGGTCTCACGCCATGAGCACATCGATGTCCTGGTGAACAACGCTGGTGTGATGGATTACATGCAGGGCGTGGGCGAGGTGTCTGATGACATCTGGCGCCGCGTGATGGGCATCAATCTCGATGGTCCGATGTTCACGATGCGCCGGGCGGTGCCGCAGATGGTCAGGCAGGGCGGCGGCTCGATCGTCAACATCGCGTCGACGGCGGGCATCGCGGGCGGCGCGGCGGGTGCTGCCTATACCGCATCAAAGCACGCGCTGGTGGGGCTGACGCGGAACACCGCCTGGATGTATGCGACCCAGGGCATCCGCTGCAACGCGATCTGTCCCGGCGGCACCAGGACGAACATCGGCGAGACGATGCCGCGCGAGCGATTGGACCCGGCCGGGTCGGCGCGGGCGATGGCCTTCGGCGCGCTGATGCCGGCGATGCTTGAGCCTGAGGATATCGCCGCGCTGGCGCTCTTCCTCGCCTCGGATGAATCCCGCCGCATTAACGGCGCGATCATTCCCGCCGACGCCGGTTGGACCGCGGCGTAGTTTGTGCCCGGTCAGAGAGGCTGATGGCAGGCGCTGACGGATAAAATCTGGTAGCGCCGGCATCGGTCGATATTCCCTCCCAACGCTTCCAGCGATTCGCTCCGTCCACCGATGTCAGTTGAATCCCTCACAGCCTCGTTCAGCAGGCTTCGGCCCTCCACGACGTAGGGCGGTGTCGCAGCCGGAATCATCTGGTGTTACCCCACAGCGAATTCCGTCGCTACCGGACAGACGGTGTGTTCGCTGCGTGGAAAGCTGTGCGTGGAACACCAGGGCGCTTACGGCGATGCACCATGCAGGCAATTTTCCAACACCACCGCACGCGAGTGAGCCACGCGACCGGAAATAGGATGAGTCCGTTGGCGCACCCATCAGTGTGAGACGAAGCGCCACAGGGCGACCTTCGTGGCATGTGTACGAGCATGAGGAGGCAGTATCATGCCAACGCCATCGGCATCGATCGGAAGCGGGAGCCCGCTGCTCTGGCTCGTGGGCTTGTTCGTCCTCGGCTTCGGGGTGGCTTGGTTGCTGACCGACCTCGGCGGCATGCCCCGTAGCCCTTACATCTTCTTCCTCGCCCTCTCCGCCGGTGCCTTCACCGCCGCCTACCTCATCTGGAGCGAGACCGATACCCGCGACTTCCTGCTCCATCATTGGGGCTGGGGCCTCGCAGGCGCGGCGATCACCGGCGGCCTCCTCGCCCGCGCCATCACGAGTCAGCCGGCGCGGCTGCCACGACACGGCGCGCGGCTTGCCGTCGCGCTCGCCTGGGAAGGCGTGGTCTACGGCGCAACCGAGGGCCTGCTGCTGTCGGTCTTGCCCGTGCTGCTCGTGTGGCAGAGCGGCTGGCTGGCCGGCTGGCGCGACGGTGGTGCGGTGGCCGCGGGCGTGCTTGGGCTCGTGGCGAGTGCGGCGCTCATCGTTGTGCACCACCTGGGCTACCGTGGGTTTCGCGGGCCGCAGGTCCTGGTCGTCATGGCCGCCTGCAGCCTCTTGAGCATCGCCTACCTGCTGACCGCCAGTGCGCTCGCCCCGATCGTGGGGCACGTCATCATGCACATCGGCGCGGTGGTCCATGGCGCGGAGATGCCGCCGTATGCCGATGGACAAGCGGAAGCCTTCACCTTCGGACCGCGGCATGGTCCGGGCGTCGCGAAAGGGTGGGGTTAAGCGGGCGATGAGTCACACCGCAATCAACGGCTGCGGCAGCAATAACAGCAGAAAGGCGCAGAGGAACAGCCATGTTGCGAAGAACAATTCTGGGACTCGGCCAGACGGAAGCAGACGGCGAGGCACCGCCGTCGCCAACAAGCGGTATGAGCGACAGGCCGCACCAGACCGGCTATGTGCCGGTGAACAGCCTTCAGATGTACTACGAGGTCCACGGCACGGCGAGCGACGGGGTTCCGCCGCTGCTCCTGCTGCACGGCGCCCTGGGAACGCTAAATATGTTCGGCCCGCTGTTGCCGGCCCTGGCGCAGACGCGCCCGGTGATCGCGGTCGAGCAGCAGGGCCACGGCCGCACCGCCGACATCGATCGCCCGCTGCGCTACGAGCAGATGGCCGACGACACGGCGGCGCTGCTGGACTTTCTCGGCGTCGACCGCGTCGACGTGTTCGGCTTCAGCATGGGCGGTGGCGTCGCCTGGCAACTCGTCATCCGTCACCCGGACCTCGTGCGCAAGCTGGTGGCCGGCTCGGCCAGCTACACGAGGGCCCACGGGTACGCTGAGGCAATCGGGGGGCTGGAGATGACCTTCTCGCCCGAGATGTTCGCCGGCACACCGATCGAAGCGGACTACCTCCGGGTGGCGCCGCATCCGGCGAACTTCCCCTCTCTCGTGCTCAAGGTGCAACAGGTCACGCAGGGGAGTGAGGACATGCCGGCCGAGGTGATTTGGGCGATCGCGGCGCCGACGATGATCATCGTCGGCGATGCCGACATCATCCGCCCTGAGGGCGCTGCGGAGTTGTTCCGCATGCGGGGCGGCGGCGTGCCGGGCGACTTCGTTCCCACCACACCGGCCCGGCTCGCCGTGTTGCCGGGGACGACGCATATGACGCTCCCGACCCGCACCGAATGGCTGCGCTCGATGATCGCGGAGTTCCTCGACGCGCCAATGTCCGGGACAGAGTGACCGCTTCGCGGACCAGATCGGGCCACCAACCCGACGCCGGCGAGCGGTGCCCGAGTGCCGCGTTGGAGGCGGCGCGGCACTGGGAGGTTCCAGTGATGAAGAAGGTTGTGGCATCATTCCTTGCCGCCGTCCTACTGGCGTGGAGCTCATTGGTATATGTGAAGCTCCGGACCACGCGACGCGGCACGCTGTGGCTGCCACTGAAGTTAGCCGCCGAGACGTTCTCGCTCCAGACCGCCCTGGTCGGTATGGCCGGCGTCGCGGTCGGAGCTATCGCCCGATCGCGGTCGGTGGCGGTCGGGTACGGATTGGTAACGCTCGCGGCCGGCATCCCCGTCGTACGCACCTGGCGGACGCCGGAGGTGTTCAGTGGCGCCTTCGGCGCAGCCGAACCGGCTGGGGGACGCCGGCGGTTCCAGGTGGGGCGGCGCTGGGGGATGCATCTCGGCTCGATGCCTGAAGCGCGCATGCAACGGGACATCCCGTTCTGGATAGTGCCGGACGTGCAGCGACCGCTCCTGTGCGACATCTGGCAACCGGCGCGTGGGATCCCGGCTTCGGGGCTGGGCTTCGTCTACCTGCACGGCAGTTGTTGGACGGTGTTGGACAAGGATTGTGGCACGGACCCCTCTTCCGCCACCTGGTCGCCCAGGGGCACGTCGTGATGGATGTCGCGTACCGGCTCTATCCCGAGACGGACATCGCGGGCATGGTCGGCGATGCGAAGCGCGCGGTCGCGTGGCTGAAGGCCCACGCCGCCGACTACGGCGCCGACCCGGATCGCATCGTCCTCGGCGGCGCCTCCGCCGGCGGCCACGTCGCGCTCCTGGCCGCGTACACAGCGGGACATCCTGTGTTGACGCCCGCAGACGTGCGCGATGTCGACACGGCGGTCCGTGGCGTGCTGGGCTGGTACAGCCCAGTGGACCTTGCCGCCTGCTATGTGCACTACGAGATCGCCGCGCTGGCGGAGATGATGCCGGACCGACCCGATGGAAGTGCCCCGCCATCACCGGTGCTGAGGCGGCTGCTGGGCGCCAATTTCGAACGGCTGGGGATTCAGAAGGGGGGGCCGCTGGCGGGTCGATTGGACTGGATCGTCGGCGGCAGTCCGCAGCAGGTTCCCGAGCGGTACGCCCTGTTGTCGCCGATTGCGCACGTCCATGCCGGCTGTCCGCCGACCCTGCTGATGCAGGGCCGGGACGACATCATCGTCCCGCCCGGTCCGGCGGTCGCGATGCAGCAGCGGCTGCGGCGGGCGGGTGTGGAGGCGGCGCTGCTGCTGCTGCCATACGCCGACCATGCATTCGACCTGTTGGCCACCAATTGGTCTCCCGCCGCCAGACAGGCTCTCTGGCATGCCGAGCGCTTCCTGGCGCTACTCGCCGGCGACCGGGAGCCCGCAGGTGCCCGCGGTCGCCGCGCAGGGGAGAGGAACTGGGATCCTCGCTCGGTAGCGAGGTCTAGGCGAGGTCGTGGTCAGGAATGGACAGTCCTCACCGCGCGGGTGATGCACAATCAATCGCCCATGACAGGCATCGGCTGGTGCGGCATGGCCCAACCGTTGCCCCGTCCTGTAACGACGCGGAAGGAAGGCGCCGGATGGACACCCTCGAAAAAGCGCTATTGCGACGCGAACGTGCTCTACTCACCGATCTGCGCGCGGCGGCGAAGACGGCGGTCTGCCTGCTCAAAGTCTTCCCGATGCTGCCGTCGCGACCGTTGGATTGGGTGACGCCCCGGCCGGTGGTCGAGCGGATTCAGTACCCGACCTCACACGGGCCGGCCGAGGGCGAGCTCTATCGCCCCGCCACGGCCGGCCCGCACCCCGGCGTGGTGGTCTGCCTCGGCGTCGTCCCGTTCGGCGTCGATCATCCCCAGGTGCCACGCCTCGGCGAAGCTCTGGCGCGCTCCAGCTTCGCCGCATTGCTCTACTGGTCGCCGGCGATGCGCGACTTTCGCCTCGACCCTGCAGATGTTGAGGACATCGCCTCGGCGTACGAGACCCTACTCGCGCGTCCGGAGATTGACCCGGCACGCAGCGGACTGCTTGGGACGTGCGTCGGCGGCGCCTTCGCCCTGATGGCGGCCGCTAGTCCTCGCATCCGCAACCGTGTCGGCTTCGTCTGGGCGTACGCCCCATACAGCTCGATGTGGACGCTGGCGCGGGACATCGCCAGCGCAAGCCGCTGCCGCGACGGGGTACGCGAGCCGTGGGCGGTCGACCCGCTCACGCGGAAGGTCTACGTCCACTCCGTCACCGCACTCCTGGAACCCGACGAAGCAGCGCGGCTCCGCGCCGCGTTCGCCGACTCACACGGGCGGCTCGACGGACAGGACCTGTCAGAGGATGGGCGGGCGGTCCTGCCGCTACTCTCGGCGCTGGCGACCGACGAGGCGGAGCGCGCCCTGCGACGCCTGCCGGCGTCCCTCCGGGACCGCCTGAGCGGGATGTCGCCGGCGACCTACCTGGCCGGCATCCGCGCGTCGCAGATCGTGCTGATGCACGACCGCGACGATATGGTCATCCCAGTGGGCGAGTCGCGGCGCCTAAGGGACATGCTCCGCGCGCGTGGCGTGCGCTACACGGAGTTCACCGTATTCCGGCACCTGGACCCGACGAAAGGGAAGCCATCGCCGCCTGCCCTCACGCGCGAGCTTGTCCGCTTAACCCGCGCGATCTACCCGCTGTTCCGCTTTGCAGCGGCGTCGGGCGGCCCGCAGTCACTGCCGTCCGAGGCGATCAAGCGTATGTGGCGGTTCACCCAACCGCCCGCCGCGCGTTGCACGACAAACGAGCGTCGATAGGGATGCGGACGCGGAGGCATCGAACGCGCATTGGTTCCAGTAGCACCGGGAGTGTTGCCTTTCGATCGAGCGGGTCGACATACCGCTCCACGGTCGCCAGGTCGCCGGTGACGGCGAGGGGTAGCTCAAGCGAGTGCAGGTACACAGGACAGTGCGGCTCGGTCATGATCGAGATGCAGGTGCGGCTGCACGATCGCGGCCGTGTCGGTTCCGATTCGAACGAAGAGTGAACATCGACGTGTGACAGGGGATGCAGGTGTATATGTGGGCCTCGATCGCTCAGAGCGGGCCCACCGACCGCTGGACTGAAGCGCTCACGGCCGGGGCGCCTTCGCGGACCCTTCCGGGCGGATACCGCATCTCAAGCACATGGCTTACTACCGCCCCCAGGAGGAGGATGAACGCGACGACGTAGCTGTAGGCCATAAGCACGACGATGCCTGCGAGGGTACCGTAGAGATCTTCGTAGCTGGCGAAGCGGTTGACGTAGATGGCGTAGAGCCAGCTGAAGAGCAGCCAGAGGATCGTCACCAGCAACGCGCCCGGACTCACCAGGCGAGGGTGCTGCGGCGCATCCGGCGCGATGTGGTAGATCAGCATACAAGCACAGAGCACCAGACCGGTGAGTACCGGCCACACGGCGAGTTGCCACGCCCACCGCGCGACGGCTCCCCAGCCGGCCTCCTCCGCCACTTGCTGTGCGAGTGCCGAGCCGAAGACCACCAGGAAGAGAGCAGCGAGGAGCAGGACGGTGACGGCGAGCGCGAGCAGCACCGAGACGAGCGTCGAGCGCCAGAAGGGGCGGCGCTCGTCCACGCCGTAGATGGCATTCAGTCCATTCATCAATGCTCGCATCATGGACGCCAGTGCCCACAGAGCAGCCGCAGCCGCGGCGAGGGCACCTACCGTGAATGCGCCGCGTGCCTCGTCGTGTGGCGCCTCGGTAAGTAGTTGCCGGATGGGGGCGCTGGCGGTCGTCGGCAGTGCAGTATCCGTGAGGCGCAGGAGCCCAGCGATCAGCCTCTCGCTGCGCAATACCCGCAGGAGCCAGAGCCCGGCGATGACCGCTGGGAAGAGGGCGAAGAGTCCGCGGAAGGCGATGTTGCCGCTGTGGGCGAAGACCTGACAGTGGCCCGTGCGCACCGCCGTCGCCGTGAGTAAGTGGGCCAGGCCGCGCCGCCACGCCGCCGTCACCAAGACCCGGCGCCCATTGCGGCCTGCCGTCTGTGCCAGATCTGCGCCGGCCGCGTGCACCTCTCTGGTGGCCCGGGTCCGCCGGTCGCACATGGCCATAACGGGACACCTACTTCACAACACCGTGGAAACCGCGGTGTTCCGCTAACGGCAGGACGGCAAAGCGCCGATGCTGCAGTCATCGGTGCGGTTGAGCCAGCCGCCGCCGCATGACCGCTCCCCGCGACCTGGCTCCGGAGTTCGGGCAACTGCTGCATCTGAGTCCGAAGACTCTTGACACCGCAAGGAGGTTGAGGCCGCGCGGTGGGCGACCCGGCAGGCGGTGACTACCGGGTCGCCCGAGGCGCCGCGTGTCCCTGCCCCCGACCTGCCCGGGAGGACATGGACCGGCCCGCGAGCGGAGCCGCGGTCGCTCTCACCCCAGCATGCCTCTCACACCTGCGATCGTCTGTCGGGTAATTCCCGCGACCTGGTCGACGCAAACCGCTCCGCTTGCCCGACAGACGCGCGCCGAGGTGCCCGCTAGGGTGGAGTCAGGCAGACGAGCACCCGTCGTGGAGCGGTCCACCCCACGGATGCGCGTCCCGGAGATACACCGGTACCCGAAGGTACCAAGGGAGGACCTCATGAGTCGGCGGAATCTGGACATCATCATCGCCACGGGTGGCGCCTTGTTTGCCATCCTCATCGCCGCGCTCGGGCTGGTGGCATGGAACGAGGCGGACTTCGCGAAGGACAACGTTCACGACCAACTCAGCGCACAGCAGATTTTCTTCAAGGACGAAGCCGACCTCACGCCTAGTGAGCGGGAGTTGCCGGGCGTCGTCGAGACCTCGGGTGAGCAGCTGACCACGGGTGACCAGGCGCAGGCGTACGCCGGCGTGATCGGCCTGCATCTGCAGGAGCAGGCGGCGAAGGCCGGCTATCCCGGCGCCACGTATGCGAGCATCGGCACGGTCCAGACCCAGCTCCGCACGCAAGTGACGGAGGCGAAGGCGGCGGGCGACCCGAACGCCGCCGAGTTGGAGAAGCAGCACGCCGCGGTGACCACCCTGCGGGACAGCCAGTTCCGAGGCGAGACGCTGCGCGGTCTGCTGCTAACGACCTATGGCTTCAGCGTGCTGGGGGAGCGGGCGGCCCTGGCGGCGAACATCGCATTCGGCATCGCTGCCGTCGCCGCAGTGCTGTCGGTGGCCGGCTTCCTCCACGCCTTTGCGACGCCGAAGGAGCAGCGCGTCCTCGGTGGGGTGCTGGTGCCCGTGCCGACCAAGTAGGCCAGCGCACGCCGTCGCGAGTCGAGGCCCAGCCTAAGTGGCTGGGCCTCAATCGTATCCGCTGTAGTGCATTCCTCGTTCCACGACTCACCGCACCGGCTGGTGGTGGCGCCTCGCGCCAGGCGGGTGTGCTGATTGTCCTCTAGCAATTGGTCAGTGTATCGGTCGGGGCATAGCACTTATCGACCGGCACGCAGCCCACTCCATATGACACACCTGACACACCGAAGTCCGATTACCCCACAGCCATGTCGCACTCCACCCGACAGACGTTCATCGCGCCGGCGCGGATGATCATCCTAGGCCCGGATGGCAGTCGAAGCATAGTCAGACTCAAGGAGAACTCCATGACCCGCGTACTTATTGTTTACGGTACGACCGAGGGGCACACGGCACAGATCGCGGAGCGGATGGCGTCGGTCATGCGCAGCGAGGGATGTCAGGTCGAGCTTCACGACGCGAAGGCGGTGCGCAAGCAGACGGTCTCCGGGGAGTTCGATGGAATCCTCGTCGGCGGTTCTGTGCACTCCGGTGAGCATCAGAGCAGCCTCCGAGAGTTTGTGAAGCACAACAGAGATCAGTTGGAACGCATTCCGTCCGCGTTCTTCTCTGTCAGCCTAACCGCCGCCGATCCGGACGATGAGGCGGTCACGGAGACGCAGACGATGGTGAACAAATTCATCTCCGAGACCGGTTGGCAGCCACGGTGGGTCGAGACGATTGCCGGTGCACTTGTCTACACGCAGTACAACATCTTCATCCGGCACATGATGAAGCTGATTGTGAAGCGCCAGGGGCGCGCTGAACTCGACACATCCCGCGACTACGATTTCACCGACTGGTACGCCGTCGAGCGATTCGCACGCGACTTCGCAGCGAGCATCAGAGGTGCCGTTCGTGCCCCGTCAGGAGTGTGACAACGTCGCACGGGTTGCCCATGATGGCACTCGTCCGTTCGGAGTGATGTCGCGGATACGCCGTCGAGAGGAGAGATAGTGATGGCTTGGGGATGGGCCACGATCTCATCGTCGACCGTCCTCTGTCGATCGGGACATGAGGCCGCCAATGATTGCTAGTCCCATCACGAATCCTGGTAGCGCGACCTGGAGCGACGAGGACCTCACTGAACTTGCGACCGAGACAATCGTAGAGGCGGATGACGATTGAGCAGGGCGATGCGGCTCTGCGTTCTAGGAGGTGGTGCGATGACAGAGGACGTGTTCTTCACGCAGGAGCACGCCGCGCGGGTGGCAGCACAGCTGGGCATCGATTGGAACGAGGTCACCTTTGATCTCGACCAGTTCTGTCGCGGCATGAATGTGGAA
The DNA here is from genome assembly GCA_050184225.1 of Dehalococcoidia bacterium. Taxonomy (GTDB): domain Bacteria; phylum Chloroflexota; class Dehalococcoidia; order CAUJGQ01; family CAUJGQ01; genus JBFXAN01. The sequence goes on from JBFXAN010000002.1 coordinate 31,652, forward strand.
CTGGAGCACGGCCGGCGCGACCCGCAGACCGACGTCACCGGCGACGACCCGCTGACCACGGGCAAGATCGCCCTCGCCCACCTGCACGAACTGCCCGACTACTACAGCAGGCTGGCCGACATCGAGGCGCCGGCACCCTGAGACACGGCGCGGTCGGGGACGAGACGGCACCCGTGCGGTCCAAAGGAGGGAGCCGATGGTCAGCCAACCACGCATCGACACCACCCAGACAGTCGAATGCGTTGAGGTGCGCTTCGATTCCGGAGGCACGGACTGTGCCGCCTCGCTTTACCGCCCGGCCGGGGCGGCGGGAACCGTCCCCTGCGTGGTGATGGGGCACGGCTTCAGTGGAACACGGGATCTCGGCCTACCCGCCTATGCCGAACGCTTTGCCACGGCCGGCCTGGCGGCGCTCGTCTTTGACTACCGGCACTTTGGCACCAGTGGCGAACAGCTGCGTCAGCTGGTCGACATCGCTGGTCAGCAGGCGGACTTCCAAGCCGCAATCCGCTTCGCCCGCGGCTGTGCGGACATCGACTCTGACCGGATCGCGCTCTGGGGAACCTCGCTGGGAGGGGGCCACGTCCTTGCCGTGGCTGCTGCCGACCCGCGCATCGCGGCGGTGGTTTCGCAGGTGCCGTTTGTCGGGATTGAGCTTGGCCGGGCCAGTCCCCGTTCAACCCGGACCACGCTCGCGCTATTTTCCGCCGCGGTCCGAGACACATTTCGTGGGTTCCTGGGTCGCCCGCCCTACCTCATCCCGGTCGTGGGCGCAGCCGACGCGGTGGCGGCGTTCCCCGATCCGACAGCGGCTATCGTGCTTGGCGACCTGGCGGAAACGGTGCCGACCTGGCGCAACGCGGTGGCGGCGCGGGTGCTCTTCCCCTTGCTATGGTATCGACCTGGCGCCCAGGCGAAACACCTGCGGATGCCGCTACTCGTGTGTATCGCGGAGCGGGACACGGCCGGGTCTGTGCGGCTGGCGATGGCGGCGGCCCGACAGGCACCACGCGGCGAGCTGCGGCGCTACGCCACGGGCCATTGGGAGGTCTACCGCCCACCGATGATCGAGCAGCTCGCCAGCGACCAGATTCGGTTCCTCCGCACCCACCTAAGGCTGGTGTGATGCTGCGCCGGCTCTGGTCCTGGCATACCGCTCGGCGATGACGGTTGGTCAATGCACCGCGCACCGCGGGACTCGACCGTGGACGCGGTTCGGAACCCTATTGTCTGATCATCCACGTACGCTATTCGATGACCATTCGACCATTTCCGGTCCGGATCGCAATCGCCGCACGCAGCAGCCGGCAGCGTTCGCCTAGCACCGACACCCGCCGGATGGCTGCGGCCCGTTGGTCCTCTGCTCGCCAAATCAGGGTCGAATGCCACCATCCTTGCGCCCGCGATGGCGGTCGTCTGTCGGGTAGCACCTCGATCGCTTCAGGAGACTGCCCGACAGACAGCCAATGGTCAGATCGGGACAATGGCGACAGCACGGCGGAACCAAGTGCGATGGGATCGCCTGCCACCATCCTTGGCGCGAACCACGGGGCATCCAATGATCGTGAGCGAAATGGTGAGGCTCGCACCTGCGTCCTGGGCCGACCTCGACCTAGATGTGCTTGCGGCCCAAACGATCGAGGAGGCCGAACGGCGGCTGGTCACCGACTTTGATCGGGGCCTGACCGCGCATGAAGCGGCCGCACGCCTTCTCGTCGCGGGTCCGAACGATCCGGCCCCGGTGACCCAACCCTCCTGGCCCCGCGTGCTTGTCCGCCAGTTTCTCAATAAGCTGATCGTCCTGCTGATCGTTGCCACGATGGTGACTTTGGCGCTGGGTGAACTGCTCAACGCGGTCGCGATCGCGGTCACGGTCGTCGTATCGGGGGTGTTCGGCTTCGTCAATGAATACCGCTCCGAACGGGCGATTGCTGCACTTCGACGGCTGACCGCCCGCCAGGCGGAGGTGCTCCGCGATGGTCTGCACGAAGACATTCCCGCGTCGGTGCTCGTCCCCGGTGACCTGCTCGTGCTCTCCGAGGGTGATGTAGTGGCCGCGGATGCGCGGGTGGTTGATGCGCGTGGCCTGCGCGTGAATGAGTCCATCCTCACCGGTGAGCCGGAGGCCGTTGCGAAGTCGGTTGAGGCAGCCCAGGAGCCCGGGGCAGTGGTGGAAGCGACGGCGGTGTATGCCGGAACCACGGTTGCCGCCGGAAGCGGTCGGGCCGTCGTCGTCGCCACCGGGAAGCGTACGATCCTCGGTAGCATTGCTGCGACGGTGCAGCGCCCTGGCCGGCGAGCGACGCCTCTGGAGGCACGACTCGACCAGTTAGGGAACCGCCTCGTCCTGCTCTTTCTCGCGCTGTGTGTTCTCCTTGTCGGCCTCGGGCTGGTGCAGGGTTTCGACACCCGCCTGGTCATCACCATGGCTGTGTCTCTGGCGATCGGCGCCGTCCCCGAAGGGCTGCCGGCGGTGGCGACCACAACCCTGGCGCTCGCCGTTCGCCGGCTCGCGGGACGGAACGTGCTCGTCCGCCGCCTCGACGCGGTGGAAACGCTTGGTTCCACCGCCGTGATCGTCACGGACAAGACAGGCACCCTGACCGAGAACCGCATGGTCGTACGCTGGCTCCTGCTGCCCGACGGACGCCGGCTCCGCCTCGATGTCGACACGGAAAGTGGTCCAACGATCCAGACGTCGATCAGGAGGGCGGATGGGAGCGAGCCGGCGCCGGGCGACCGGGAGGCCGGTATGCGTCTCCTGCTCACGGCTGCCCTCTGCAACGACGCCGTGGCGGAATACGATGAGGAGCACGGCTGGCACATCCACGGCGACCCGTCCGAGGGGGCGATCGTGCTCGCCGCGACTGGGCTGGGCCTGGACGGCGCTACGCTGCATGAGCGCTATCCGCGCCGCACCACCGAGCCGTTCAGCGCCGCCACGCGGCTGATGGCGACGACCCACGGCACACCCGAGGGCGGCGTGTTGTTTGCCGTGAAGGGCGCCTTCGAGCCGGTGGCCGCGCGCGCGTGTGACGCACGGCCGGTGCTCGCCGATGCGGTGCATCAATTGGGAGACGCCGGGTTCCGTGTGTTCACGGTGGCGGCGGGCGACGACGCCCAGACGCCCCGACTCCTCGGCGCAGTGGTGCTCGAGGATCCAGTGCGGGGGGATGCGGCAGAGGCGGTCGCTGCCTGCCGCGCTGCCGGCATTCGCCTGCTGCTGGTGACCGGGGATCAACTCTCAACCGCCACCACCGTGGCACGTGGGATCGGACTGCTTAACGATCACGCAACCGCGCTCCGGGCAGACGAACTCGATCCGACGCACCTGGGCAACGTTGCCGTCGTTGCGCGGGCGACGCATCAGCAGAAGGAGCAGATCGTCGGGGCGCTCCAAGCGGCGGGAGGGGTCGTCGCGATGACCGGCGACGGGGTGAATGATGCCGCCGCCATGCATGCGGCAGACGTGGGCGTCGCGGTCGGACCGGGTGCGACTGATGTTGCGGTTGAGGCTGCCCACATTGTGCTCACCGATGGGCGGTTGCGCTCGCTCGCATCCGGTATTGGCGAGGGACGGGCGATCATCCGCAGCCTTCGCCAGGCGATCGTGTATCTGCTGACGGCAAGCTTCGGCACGATTCTGCTGATGACGCTCAGCATCGCCGTCGGCAGGCCGCTGGTGCTGGCGCCGCTACAGATCCTCTGGCTCAACCTGGTTGTCCACGTCTTCCCGGCGCTCGCCCTCGCGACCGGGGCCGAACCCGCGGGCACGTTGACTCGTCCCACCCGGACGCTGCTTCCAAACGCCAGTTGGTTGGAGATCGCCTGGCGCTCCCTGGCGGTGGCGGCGGCCGGCATGGCGGCGCTGTTTCTGAGCGAAGGGCGCGGAGAGAGTGTGAGTAGCGTCCAGACGATGGTCTTCCTCACGCTCGCCCTGAGCCTCGTCGGGCAGGCGTTCCTGGTGGGGGTGGAAAGCGCGCGTGAGCAGTGGGCGCGGGTGGGCCGGCGAGCCGTGTGGGGTGGCGTGGGCATTTCCCTTGTCCTGCTGTTGCTGGCGATCTACCTCCCCGGTCTGAACACGGCACTCGGGCTTGAGCCGGTGCAGAGCAGCAATGGCGTGGCGGCATTCGTATTGGCCGGCGTCGCGTGCGCCACGGCTCAGTGCGGTGCGGTCATACTCAGGCGACGGTTCGGGGCAATGTGAAGGAGCACGGACGTAGGAGTGCGCTTGTTCGACGGGAACCGTCCTCATCGCACAGCGACCATGCCGCTCGCTCATGTGGTTCGGCGTGGAAGATGGACCGTAAAGGTACTCCCTTTACCGATCTCACTCGAAACGCTCAGCCGGCCGCCATGCGCCTCGGCGATGCCGCGGGCGATCGCCAAGCCGAGCCCGGTCCCTTCAGCATCGGATGCGCGCGCCGCCGGCGTTCGATAGAACCGGTCGAAGATGCGCGGCAGGTGTGCCGGTGCAATCCCCGGCCCCGTGTCGGCGACGCGCATCAGAACCGTCGCGCCATCCGACGACAGGCTCACGGACACGGTCCCGGTCGCCGTATAGCGAATGGCATTGTCGAGCAGGATAAGAGCCAGCTCGCGCAATTGATCGGCATTGCCCTCGACGATGATGTCGGGCGCAACGGCGGTGTCCAGCACCAGTCCTTTGGCCGTTGCGAGCGGCGCCATCTCGCGCGTCAGTCCTTCGGCCAGTGCGGAGAGGTCGACGCGGGTCCACGCCTGCCGTGCCCGGCCCTCGTCGAGCCGCGCGAGGGTGAGCAGCCCCGTGACGAGCTGGTTCAGGCGTTCATTCTCCGCGACCAGGTCCTCCATCACTTCGTCATAGTGTCCGACCGGCCGCTCTGGGTGGCGGCGGATGTGGTCGAGGTTGCCGCGAATCACGGCGAGCGGCGTGCGCAGCTCATGCGACGCGTCGGCCACAAAGTCGCGCTGCCGTTGCATCGCGTCCGCGATCGGTCGCAGGGTCCGACCTGCCAGCCAGTAGCCGGCCAGCGCCGCGCAGACAAGCCCGATCAAACCGCTCACGATGAGGCCGAGAAGGAGCCGGCGCACCGTCGTGTCGACGAAGGCCTGGGTGCGCACCACCTGCACGACGGCCACCGGCGTTCCCTCCGACGCAACCAGCAGACTGTAGACCCGCACTCGTCCCTGGTCAAGCGTCAGGGTCGTGTACTGCCCCGTACCAGATGCCAGGGCATCCCGGGCGGCCGCCGCGTCCGGCAGTTCAGCGATACCGCCGAGCGCCAGCGGTGCAAGTTGCCCATCTGCAATGGGCAGCACGAACGTGAGGAACCCCGCCCGCTCCAGCGCTTCGTGCCGCTCCTCCTCTTCGTGCTCGTCCTCCTCCTCGTGGCGCTCCGCCGTGCGACGTGAGGTCGCGGTCACACCGTCACGTTGAACCGCCGCGGCCAGCCCCTCGGCACGGAGCCGCAACTCCAAATCGGCCGTTTGGCGCGCGTCGCGGGCGGCCAGCAGGACGAGACTTCCGGCGACGAGGATCACGATCAGACCGAGGAGCGCGATGTAGAGCGCGGCGATGCGGAGCCGGGCACGCGCGACCATCACTCAGTCCGCAGGGCGTAGCCGACACCGCGGACGGTGTGTAGCAGCTTCGGTCGCGCGCCGCGGTCGATTTTCTCCCGCAGATTGTGGACGTAGGCGTCGACCAAGTTGGAGGTCACGTCCGGTTCGTAGCCCCAGACGCCCTCCAGGAGCTGCGTCCGCGTCAGGACCTGGGCGGGGTGGCGGAGGAAGTACTCAAGCAACGCGTATTCGCGGGGACTGAGGTCAATGCTCCGCCCGTCGCGCCGCACTTCATGACGTACGACGTCCAGCACCAGTCCATCCACTCTCAGTTGGGCCGGCGTGACCTCGGTCGCACGCCGTCGAGTGAGAGACCGCAGCCGGGCGAGCAGTTCGGCGACGGCAAACGGTTTGGGCAGGTAGTCATCGGCGCCGGCATCCAGACCGCGAACGCGGTCGGTGACGGCGTCGAGCGCCGTGAGGAGGAGGATCGGCGTCTGCACACCGCGGCGGCGCAGGCTAGAGCAGACGTTGACGCCATCGCGGTCGGGCAGCATCACATCGAGGATGATGACGTCGTACGGCTCCGTGGCCCCAAGATCCTCACCGTGGGTACCGTCGAGGGCGAGATCAACGGCGTAGCGCTCCTCCGCCAAAACCCGCCGCAGCATCCGCCCCAGCCGCAGGTCATCCTCCACGACCAACACGCGCATCTCGTACACACCCCTCCTCAGCGTACGCGGTTTGTCTGAAAGACTCCTGAACCTTACATGAACGAACCTTCATTTCCAGTTCAGCGGATTCTCATGGCCGGCTGCGAGGCTGAGCGTACGCGGTCTGGCGTCAGGCCGAACGGCTGACAGCCGCGAGATCGATCCGGGGGATTGTTGAGATGTCACGAACACGCTCTCTGATAATGGCGGGTGGCCTGACAGCGGCCGTCCTAGTTGCGGTCCTAATCGTGGGCGGCCGGCATGGCACCTTCGGCTTTGGCACCGCGCCCGCCGCTGTGGCGATCCCGGCCGACGCACCCGCAAGCGCGCTCGACGCGCTGACGCCCGTGCCCATCGACGTGGGGGACCAACCGGCACGGCACGACGATGACGAGGCGGACGATGACGATGAGCATCGTGTGGAGCGTCGCACAAACCCAGCGCGCGCTAGCAGCGGGCGGAGCGTGCGTCGAGACCACGACGATGATGACGACTAATCGCCGAGACACGGAAGACGGACCTCGGAAGGAATCCACTATGACCAACACCACTGCCGTGAAGCGACGCGCGCAGCGCACGGCGCGGCTTAGGCGTCGGGCGACCGTCGCCGGTGTGGGTATGCTACTCAGCGCCTTCGCGCTCGTTGCGGCGACGACGGCGCTCCCACCGGACGAGATACAACAGGCTTCCGTCCCAGCGAGCACAACGGTCACGAACGAAGGCGGCGGATCGCCCCAAGTAGGGACATCGGCGGCACCCCGGCGGATCAGGACGAGGCAGTCGTGACATGGACCACACTTCACTCACTACACTCGATACGTGCCTCCGCCGTCGCTGGCGAGGCTTCGGAACAACTGTGAATCTGCGCCTCTGGCCGCGGCCGGGGCTAGTGGCCACCGGCGCGTTGCGACTGGCCCAATCGGTGGCATTTCTCCGCGGCGCCGAGCGGCGGCTGAGTCGCTTCCAACCGACCAGCGAGCTCTCGCGTCTGAACCGAAGCGCGGGCACGGCGCGGTGCGTCTCGCCGCTGCTGTTTCGCCTGGTTGCCACCGCGCTTGCTGCCGCACGCGTGACCGACGGCCGCTTCGACCCGACCGTACTGCCGGCGTTGCTGGCAGCGGGATACACGAGGACATTTGCACAACACGGCGAAGCGCTGGTTGGCGACACCGCCCTTGCGGTCCTGCCGGGTCGCTATCGTGAGGTCCGCCTCGACCGCGTTCACAGTACCGTGCTCCTGCCGCGGGGCGGGGGTCTTGATCTCGGCGGTATCGCCAAGGGGTGGCTGGCCGATGTGGTGCTTCGGCGGCTGCGCCCGCTCGGCGCCGCGGCGGTGGACATCGGCGGCGACTGTGCGTTCACGCCGTCGGGCGTCGGCGACCCGCCCTGGCTGATCGAGGTTGCCGATCCATGGACCTCAGGAGCATCGGTTGCCGATCTCGCAATTGAAGGCGGGGGCGGTGTCGCCACCTCCGGCATCCTCCGCCGTCGGTGGCAAACCAGCAGGGGATGGCAGCATCATCTGATTGACCCACGAACCGGCGTCCCCGCGACGACCGACCTGGCCAGCGTCACGGTGGTGGCACCGAGCGCAACCACGGCTGAGGTGCTGGCGAAGCTCGTGCTCTTCGAGGGCCGCGACCATGGTTCTGCGCTGCTCGCGCGCGATCCGCGCGTTGGCGGGCTGCTTATCCCGCTGGTTGGATCGCCGATCGCGATTCGCCTTCCGTCGTTGAGCACCACCGCGGCCGTGGAGTGTGTCGCATGACTCCCCAATTCGTCCAGCGCGCCGTCCGGGTCGGGTGGGGCGGCGTCGTTGTTGTCGGTGGTTATGCGGCGGTTGCCGGCCTGCTGCTTGCCGGCGCCTGGCTCACCCAGGTGCTTGGGTATCCGGAAGTGGCATCACGGTTGCCGTGGTACCTGAGCCGCGCCGCCGGTGTGACGGCCTACCTGCTCCTGTCGGCGACGACCCTGCTCGGGCTGGCCGTGTCGACCCGCATCGCCGACCGCGTCATCACACGGCCGGCCGTCTTTGGACTGCACGAGTATCTCGCGTGGCTGGGGCTGGCGGCGACCGGACTCCACCTCGGTGGGCTCATGGCCGACACCTACCTGTCGTTTGGTGTGATTGACATCGCTGTCCCCTTCGCCGCTCCCTATCGCCCCGGCGCGGTGGCGCTCGGCATCGTGGGTCTCTATCTCAGCGCCGTCCTCACCGGTAGCTTCTATGTCCGTGGCCGCCTCGGACAGCGCACGTGGCGAGCGCTCCACACAACCAGCTTTGTCGCGTACGTACTCGCCACGGGGCACGGCATTCTGGCGGGGACGAGCACCACGCAGCTCTGGATGCAGTGGCTCTATCTGCTGAGCGGTGGGGCAGTCCTATTCCTCACCAACTACCGCCTGCTGCTCGTCACACGGACGCGGGTGGAGCGCACTACCCGCACATCGTCTCCGCCGACAGCACGGTCGACGGTGGGCGAACCTGCTGGTCGGGCGTAACTGAAGTGGATGTGCGTGAGACCAAGCGCATCAAGGGGATCGATCTGCTCGTTCGCCTCGGGTATCGGGCATAGTCAGGGGCAGCCTGGAGCACGCGTGGCCAGAAGTCCGCCGCCTCCTCCATTGACAGTTGCTCCGCGTGCACTGTGAACGTGCGGCCCATCACTTCGACCCTCGCCCATGGGTGCGCCGTCAGGTTGAACTACCACCCGGGCGGCGTCGGTAGGCCGCTGTTGGCGGCGATCACGATCATTCGCTCGCCATCGGGGAAGAACTGCAAGGGCACCGTTCGTGCCCGACCGACCGGCGGCCACGAGTGGTAAGGAGGAGGACACGCCTGCGCCAGAGGGATGCGATCCGCACATGCATGAGCCAGTACAGCCACGCTGCAAAACCAACGGAGCGCGTATCCATCTCGTGCTCGACGCGCAACGCGGTCCGCTTCCCCAATGGCAACGGTTGAACCACCTGACCGTCACGCCGGCTCGTTCGGTTCAGTCGCTTACGTCGACCGCCGTCGACTCCAGGCAGGGACCCCCTATCGGCGATGCGATCAAACTATTCAGCGAACCGGCGCAGCGCAACTCGGCGGATGATCTCACTGCACGGGCCTACGACGGTCCAATATCACCGGAACCTGCGCAGGCTCTCAGGGTCGATCAGGGCCACGCGCGTCTCGACCGTGAAGACCGTTCCACCGGTCCCATACGGCTGGACGCGGAGGCTCAACGCGATCTTGGCAAATCCAGGAATGTTGAACGCGGCGAAGTCTGCCGGCGCCACGCTAATGGCGTCCCGCGCCGGCTTCCATGGATGGGCGATCTGGTCCATGACGATCTCGATGTCTGGTTCTTCGGCCAGCAGGAGCCAGTTGAATGTTGGTCGGAGCAGGTCGTTGACCCGGAAGGAGCGCAGGCGTTCATCATCTGTCGGTGCCCGACCGCGCCCAGCGAGGCGGTCCGCGACACGCTGAGGCAGAGCTCGGAGGTCAAACAGGGTACGGATCACTGGATGCCGGAAGAGGTCTACCTCGCGCACTGCCCGGAGGCAGGTCGCGGGTGGGACGCGGTAAATGGCGGCGTGCGCAATCGCGATGTCGTAGCGTAGTAGCTGCTGGTCGATGAGGAGTTCGGGATGACCTGTCGCCGCCGGTGCGAGGCGTTCGGCAGTGCGGGCCGTGCCTTGTTGCAACATGATGCACCTCCGGACCGATCTCCCGATCTGGTTGCCCTCACGGCGCTTCGGCGTAGAGAACAGCCCTCCGCGGTCCGCTACGTGAATTGCTCCTGTGCGAACCATCGTCGCGGGTCTAACGAGCGACGGCGGTCAAGCACCGGTGGGCGATTGGCTATGCCGCCTGGAGTGGTCGCTGCGCCCGATGGCGGTACTCGTCGCGGCAGGGGACGGAGCAGAAGATGAAGAGAAATGGTCCATCCCAGAGGCAAGGCGCTGAGTCGTGCCAGGCGAGCGGTTGATGGCACTCTGCACACCGGTTCATCGTGGCACCTCATGTCGGATGGCTGGAACGTCTGACGCGACCGACGCCACGGCCAGCACGGCCGTCAGGTGCTCGCGCAGCGCCTTCGGCATCGGCAGGCGGTTGTCCGTTGCCCGGGCGAAGCAGCCGATGCAGATGCAGCCTCCCGTGCCCCGGTGTAGGGCGACATCATCGAGCGAGTGAGCGAATCGGCAGAGGATGCAGGTGTGCATGGAAACCTCCTACACGACGAGATCACTGAACCTGCCTCGATGGTATTGAGTCCGGGAAGTCGCGTCTGTCGGGTAACATGCGACGAGTATTTCCGGCAATTCCCGTCACCTGGCAGCAGGATTGCCTTAGCGCGGGCGTGCGCTACACGGGCGACATCAGGACGGGCGCCCAACGCGCAATCAGTGGTCTGTGGGAGATCGAGCCGGAATCAGATAGACGGGAAGGCCACCCCTGACGAGCCGGTCCGCGACGCTATCATGCACGAACCTGCCCAGACCGCGGTGGCCGTGCGACGCCATCACCACCAGGTCGATTCGCTCCTCGCGGGCGAACGCCAGGAGCCGAGATGCCGCACGGCCACGGAGCGCGGCTGTATGCACGCGGACACCGGCCACGGCCCGCGCGACCTCGTGTAGAGCCGCGCTGACCGCCCGTGAAACGTCAGTCTCCGCGGATTCGATGCCGGTTCCGGCAATGATACGTCGAGCCACGTCCACGGTCATCCATGGCTGTACCGACGCAAGCACGATCTCGGCGTTGGCCCGCTGGGCCAATTCAGCCGCCGGCACGAGTGCTTGTTGCGAGCGCAGGGTTCCATCGAGTGGCACGAGCAACCGTTGCAGATGCCACGGCTTGCGGGTGGTATCGGTGTCGGGGCACAAGACGAGCACGGGAACACTCGCGTGTCGCCGCACTGTATCGGCAACGCTTCCCAAGATCACGCGATCCAGGTCGCTACTCCCGTGTGTTGCCATGACGACCGCGCGACACGCCGGTTCCTCGGCATGTCGAAGGATGACCTCTGCCGGGCTGCCGTGTTCGATCGAACGGTGACAAATGACTCCCTGTTCCCGGAGCTCTCGCACTATGCCGGCGACGTGTGCGTGTAGCTCTTCTGTTTCCGTCGACGTGAACCTACCATCAAGTGCCTCAAGATCAGTCCGTTGGGCCACCGCGAGGACGTCAATTTCATCACCGAACAGCTTGGCCAATCCAACGGCATATGGCATTACGGAGGCCGACATCGATGAGCCATCCAGTGGCAACACGATCGTTCGCCGCGCCATAGTAGTGCCCTCCTTGCCAACGGATGCGCAGGCGGCATCGCGCTCTACCGATGTGCCTCGACCGCCTGCACGTGATGTCTGCCGGGGAGGTTCGTCGTGAGGAAGTCGAACGCCTCGCGTCGAAGCGCCTCCCAATCGGTGTAGACATGGTCTCGCGACTTATCGCGTGGTCCGCCGGTGCGCCGGATGAACAAACCCCAGATCCATCTCATCAGCCAGGCGTGACGGGTATAGAGGACCGCGCCGCCGACGCTGATGATCTGGTTCGGTCGCCATCCGGCTTGGTGAAACAGCCGGGCGTTCGCGCGCCGTCGTTGTTCATGGGAAGGCGCCCAAGGTTGGCCGGTCGCGCTCCAGCTGACGGAGACGAAGGCCGTGGGGATGGCCGCAAGCGCGTCACGATGACGTCGCACCACGTTTCGCACCGCGTTCGAGTACCTGCCGGCGATGACCGGCGCCGCGACGACCGCAGCGTCATATGGCTGGAGCGAGAAATCTGCCGGGAGGTCTTTGCAGGGCCAGATATCTGGATCCCAACCGCGTTCATGTGCGACATCGCCGATCAGGTGGACAATCTTTGCCGTGTGTCCATCGTGGGTGCTGTAGATGATCAAGAGGCGAGGCATCTCCGACTCACTCCTTTGGGCAACGCCGCTGCCCGTCACCCAGATCAAACGCAACGCACTGACGGTAGGCGAGGACGGCCTATATGGCCACGGCCGCAGCCGTCCGCGCCGCATGGTCGATGATCCCTTCGGTTACGATTCTGCCGTCCAGCATTCGAACGATTTGGTCAGCGCGCGCCGCGATCGCCTGATCGTGAGTTACCAGAACGACGGTGAGGCCGCGCTGGTGATGCAGCTCTTCGAGCAGATCGAGCACCAGCCTGCCGGTGGTCGAATCTAACCGACCGGTCGGCTCATCGGCGAGGAGGATCGGCGGGTCATTGGCCAGGGCGCGAGCGATGGCGACGCGCTGTCGCTCACCACCAGACATCTGCGGCGGGCGCTGGTTCTCCTTGCCCTGGAGTCCAACCTGCGCCAGGAGCCGGTTCGCCCGCCGCCGGCGCTCGCTACCGGACATGCCCATTTCGAACATGGGCACCTGCACGTTCTCGCTTGCGGTCAATGATGGCAGCAGGTTATCGAGTTGAAAGACGAGCCCCACCTCACGCGCGCGATAGCGGCTGAGATTGCCCCAGTCCGCCAGACTTCGGCCGTGGATGAGGATGGTGCCGCTGTCCGGCCGATCGAGCGCCGCGATCAGGTGCAGCAGGGTAGACTTGCCACAACCGGACGGCCCAACAATCGCGACGAATGCTCCGCGCGGGACGGTCAGGTCGACGCCGGCCAATGCTCGGACGCGACCGCCATCAAACGTTTCCACAATGTCATGGATCGTAATCGCCGGGTGGTTGCTACTCATAGCTCAGAGCCTCCATCGGGCTGAGACGAACCGCACGAAACGCGGGATATGCCGCACCGATCAAGGCAACCGCAAATCCGACGGCGGCGGCTTGCAGGAAGACCGTGATGTCATAGCTCGGTTGCAGAAGCTGTCCGACGGTTGGCAATTGCACGACCAGGGTCGATGCAGCAATCCCCAATCCGGAGCCGACGATCACAGCCAGCAGGCAGAGGATGAGCGACTCGCCGATCACCATGCGCAGGATGCGCCCGCCGCTCCAGCCAACGGCACGGAAGATGCCGATCTGGCGGGTGCGTTCGAAGACCGACATAACCATCGTGTTCATCACTCCGATTGCCCCGATCCCCACCGCGAGGGCGGAGATCGCCCAGTACATGCTGTCGATCATCTGCATTCCCTGATCGACCTCGGCGTATTCCCCCACGTTGGTGATTGTGGCGAGATGTGGCAGGTCCGCCTCGATTGCCTGCGCCACCGTTTGCCGATCCGCCTGCGCATCGACCGTGACGAAGACGGCGGTCACATAACCCGTCCTACCTGCCAACTGCTGCACGGCGGCCAAGGGAGCATATCCGCCCAGGTCTTCCAGAGTGCTCGCCGACTGGTAGATCCCGGCAACGCGGAAACTACGGCGATCGACCTCGACCACATCCCCGACGCTGACTCCCAGATCCTGGGCCGCGCCGTTGCCGAGGATGATCTCATCCGTTGAGCTCGGGCCGAACACCGCGCCATCTCGCATGAGCGGTGGACTGAGAGTCAGCTCCTCCGCGCGGGCGCCAAAGAGGAGGAAGTACGGGTTGGAGCCAACGCGAGAAACATGCAACAGCATGCCGTTCGCGTGTTGGACGCCCGGAACGCGGACGATCGCGTCGCGGTCCGTCTCGGATACGACGCTGAAGGTGAGATCCGAGGCTCCTTTCTGCGCGACCATGAAGTCCGCGCCGCCGGTCTGCAACATCTCCCCTGATGTCGCCTTCAGGCCGGCGGCGATGACGCCCAATGCGACGACAGTGGTAATGCCGATGCTAATGCCCAGGATGGTCAATCCCGTTCGGATCGGTTGGCGGAGAAGGTTCTTGCCGATGAGCGTGAAGAAAGTCATTGGATCCCCAACCCTTCGATGTCACGCCGGAGCGTCGCCCAGAGACACGCCAGACCGTGCTGGCGTGTCGTATAGCCCATCTCCCCGCCCGACGCCCCGGCTATGACGCAATCGGCGACGGCGCAATGGCGACTCCCAGCTGTTGAAGGACATGCAGTCGGTCATCGATATCCCATTGTTCGACGATCTGGTCGGCCTCAACCCGGCATACAATCGCGCCGGTCGCGGTGACGGTGCGGCCGGTGGCGGGTACGCCGCCGATCGAGCCTCGGTGCGTGCCGTGCCAGGTATAGAGCACCGCCACGGTGTCCCCTTCGCCGATCAGCGCGACGACCCTGTACTGCATATCGGGGAACGCCGCCCGCGCGCCGGCAAGCAGCAGCCGCATCCCTTCTGGTCCCGGTGGGAGACCGGGCATCTCTGCGACCACCGGGTTGTGATAGACGAAGTCCGGGGCGTAGGCGGCAACCGCCGCGTCGAGAGCGCCGACGATCATGGCCTGCTCGACCATTCGTCGTACGACGGCTTTGCTTGCTTCCGTGGACATGGCGTCGTCTCCCCTGCACCGGCGGCAATGCGACAGCACGCCGTAGTTCTTTACCGGCACCCTCAGCATGCGGTTTCGCCGGGTTCATGTCTGTCGGGCATAGCCCGCGAATGTAGCCTCATTCCCTGTTGCTCTCGACGGGGTTTGTCGCCTGATGGCGCCGGCGGCGGTGGCTCCATATCTCCGAGGTCGTCGATCCACTCAAACTCCATCGTCTCATCTGACGTCCTGCGTCGGTTCACCGTTGACTGCTCAACGATCACCGCTATGGCGGGCCTGGACATTGCACAGTCCCTTTCTGACATCGCCGCTTCGCGGCCTATCTGACTCGCCGCAGAATCCCTACGCTGAGAATCGTGCCGCGGTGACGATCTGTCTGTCGGGCAGAGTCCTCGACTGTGGGTACGGCTCGGACCAGGTTTTCACTCAAACTCAGGGTCTGCCCCGCATGGGGCGAGGACACTACCTGACAGACACCGGGACTCTGGTTGCCATGATGGAAGCGGCGGATGCGTGTCCCACGCACCGAGGAGGCGAGCCGTGCGGACCCAAGGAACAGCGCTGCCGACGTGGCATCCGAACGGTCGAGCGGAGCTGCGCGAGTTCGCCGGCCGCTTGGGCCTCGATCCCAGGCGGCTGGAACTGGTCCTCCGCCATCTACACGGGATTCATCGCATCCGCGGGCGCCGATATCGTCGACGCCGGGTGTTCCATGAGGCACCGAGGCAACGGCGACGCCGAGCGACGGCGCCGCTCGTAGCCCTCCTTATCCCGAACGACGAACGAGCCCGCATCCTAACGACGGCCTTGCGCGACGCGGGATTGCGCGCGGTTGCATGGACCGACGCCGCCCTCCTCCATGATGAGAACGCGCTGCGCGCACGGCTTAACGACCGGAACCCATACGTGATTCTGTGCGACCTGGAACCGCCCTTTGACACACAGCTCGCCCTGTTTCGGTTGATGCGATCGTCTGACATGCGCCGGCGGCACGTGGTGGTCACGACGGTGGCGCCGGCCGCGATCGCGCGGGAGCGTCGGCGACTGGGTATTCGTCGAGTTGTCGGATTGCCGGCGACCGTAGAGACAATCGTCGCGGTGCTGGCCAATGAAGCGTGCTCTGTGAACGTGGATGTATCACCGAAGCCGGTCCGTGTCATCGGCAGGCGCGCGTCCCGTGACTGTATTGCGCCGTGCAGCCACCGCACGAAACCGACGGGGAGGGAGCGGCACAGGCCAGTGGGCCGTAGCGAGCGTGAGGTGCGGACAGCCTCGGTCCGTTGCCCCCCGGCTGCTGAATTGCTCGATCTAAGGAGTTGAAGGACGGTTGCTATGCTCCTCGCCGGTGACGTCGGTGCCACCAAGACCAGCCTGGCGCTGATCGCGCCGGATCGCGGCGCGCATGCACCGGTACGCGAAGTGACGTTGTCCAGCAACCGGTATCCGAGTCTGGAGGCGCTGGTTCTAGAATTCCTTCATGACGCCGGAGTGCCGGTGGAGCGGGCGTGCTTTGGTGTGGCCGGACCGGTTGTTGCGGGGCGGGCGCAGCTCACCAACCTGTCGTGGGTGCTCGACGAGGTGTCATTAGTCCGAGGACTCGGGATCACGGCGGTTCGCCTCCTCAATGACCTGGAGGCGACTGCCACTGCCATGCCCTTCCTAGAAGCCGGCGACCTCACCACGCTCGCGCCGGGAGAACCGGTTGCCCATGGCGCCATCGCGGTGATCGCGCCGGGGACCGGCTTGGGTGCCGCTTATCTGACCTGGGATGGGACGTGCTACCAGGCGCACCCGTCTGAGGCTGGCCACACCGACTTTGCGCCGCGGAACGCGCACCAAGCTGACCTCCTCGCCTATCTCCGGGCGCGGCATGACCACGTCAGCTACGAGCGCGTCTGTTCCGGCCGAGGGTTACCGAACATCTACGCATGGCTCAAGGAGCGGAGGTGTGACCCCGAGCCGCCGTGGCTGACCGAGCAGCTAGCCGCTGCGAGCGACCCGACGCCGGTGATCATTCGTGCGGCGCGACACGGGGGGAGTGGTGCAGCGCTGTGTCGAGCGACGCTCGACACCTTCGTCGACATTCTCGCTGCCGAGGCTGGCAATCTGGCGCTGGCCGTAATGGCGACCGGCGGAGTCTACATTGGCGGCGGCATGCCGCTTCACATCATGCCCCAGCTCGATTGCGAACGGTTCCTCACCGCCTTTCGGAACAAGGGCCGCCTGACTGACCTGCTCGAACGCATCCCGGTGCACATCATCCGAACCGCGAAGGCGGCCCTGCTCGGCGCTTCGATTGAGGTGATACGGGCAGAGTGAGGTTCCCAATTGGGTAGGATCTTCTGCCCGACACGTCGTCGAAATCCTTACTCCAGTAATTGATGCGTGGTCCCTTGCTCCACCCGTATCGAATTGCCCCACACTACAGTCCCACCCTGCCCGACAGACGGTGCGTGTTGGTGCGGCGAAGCTAAGCCTGGGCCGTCGGAACGGCGATCGGCGTCGCGCGGAGTGAACTGATCCAAACCGACGACACGCCGCGTCTCCGACGCCGGCCCATTGGCCGGGATGAGATCGGTCCGGAACGACACGAAGGGCACTGGTTGCTCCGCGTCGGATGCAGAGGAGGAAGCGGTAATGGGTACGACGATGGGAACGTTGCAGCAGCAACCGCAACCGTGGAGGCCACCGCTGTGGCCATTCCGTGTGCCGGAGCGGCTCGGTGGATGGCTGCGTTGGATTGCCCGCGTATGGCTCGTCGTCGCGACGGTTGCCTTTGTCGTAGGCGTGTTTCAGGGTCGACTTCCGCGCGGTCTGGACCGGCAGAGTTCCGAGGTTATGATCCAACTGGCCCTGCTCGGGATCGTTGTTGTGGGTGAGCTGCTCGCCTGGCGCTGGCAGGCGATTGGCGCATCGGTGATCACGGCCGGTGCGATCGCCCTCGGTGTCATGGCAGCGATCGAACACTCGCCCATCAACGCGTTGCTCGTCACCCTGATCTTCTTCCTTCCCGCGTTTCTCTACTGGCTGGATTGGCAGCGGACGCGATCGATCAAGGCGATCGTCACGCTTGCGGTCGCGCTCAGCGTCTTTCTCGCCGCGGGTGGCATCCGGGCGAATCAGGTCTACCAATCCTATCGTGGTCCGACACATCCTGCGTCGCCGCTTCGAGCCGCGCCGGTGACGTTGGTCGAGTGGATCTGGTCGGGGGCGCAAACGACCGACTCGATCACGGTCAACGCCAAGTTGGTGCGCGACAGCGAGGCGGTGTACCTCCTCATCAGTGAGTTCGATGATCTACGGGAGCCAGCCATGTACGGCCCGGTGACGACGAACGAGCAGTCCGACCGGATCGTGTCGATCACCGCCGAAGGCTTGGAACCCGATACGCGGTACTACTACGCGGTGCAGGCGGACAGCGAGACGGATCGATCGCGGCTTGGTCACTTCAAGACATTTGCAGATAAGCCGTTCACCTTCACCTTCGCTGTCGGCGGCTGCGCGCTGACCGGGTCGAACGGACAGGTGTTCGACACCATTCGCGAGTCAGACCCGCTGTTCTACCTGGCCCTGGGCGATGTCTTCTACGAGAACATCAGCGTCAACGACCCGGATGCGTACCGCGCGGCCTATGCAAAGATCCTGACGTCGCCGGCCCAGTCAGCGCTCTACCGCGACGTTCCCATCGCGTACGTCTGGGATGACCATGACTTCGGTCCAAACAACGCCGATCGGACGGCACCAGGGAAGGAGGCGGCGCAGCAGGTCTACCGCCAGATCGTGCCCCATTATCCGCTGCCCGCCGGCGACACGGGTCCCATCTACCGTGCCTTTACCGTAGGACGTGTCCGCTTCATCGTCACTGACGCTCGGTCCGAGAAGGCGCCAAGCGGAGACCCGGACAACCCTGACAAGACGATGCTGGGCGCTGAACAGAAGGAGTGGCTAAAGCAGGAATTGCTTGCCGCAAGCCAGACGAACTCGCTGATCGTCTGGGTGAACTCGCTGCCGTGGATCGGCCCTGCGACAAGCACCGCGGACTACTGGGCCGGGTATGCGACGGAACGGCGTGAGCTGGCCGACTTCATCGCCCAGAACAACATCAGCGGCATCCTCATGCTCAGCGGCGACGCGCACATGGTCGCCATCGACGATGGCACCAACAGTGACTACGCGACCAACGGTGGCGCCGGCTTCCCGGTGTTCCACACCGCGGCGCTGGACCGGCCCGGCAGCGTCAAGGGTGGACCGTACAGCGAGGGCACCTATCCCGGCGGCGGCCATTTCGGACTCGTGACCGTCGACGATGACGGTGGTTCGACGCTCACGGTGACGCTGAGCGGTCGCGACTACCACGGGAATGAGATCGTTGGCTACACCTTCCAGGTTCCCGCGGTGACACATTAGCACGCGGGACGGGAGCGAGCGTAATGGTTACCGCGACTCACCAATCCACGGCTGCTGATCAACCGCTCCGCGGCCTCGGCGCATCCGAGGCCGCGGAGCGCCGGGCGGCCGGCGCGGTCAATGGAACTCGGCATACGGTGAGCCGGTCATATGTCCGGATCATCGGCCAGAACCTCTTCACCTTCCTGAACCTGCTCATCTTCGCCATCTCCGGCGTCCTTGCCGCGCTCGGACTCTACCTGGACGCGCTGTTCGCCGGCATACTGGGCACCTTGAATGCGCTGATTGCGATCGTTCAGGAGGTTCGAGCCAAGCGCACGCTCGACCGGATCGCCGTCCTCACGCGGCCGCAGGCTGTGGTCATCCGCGACGGTCGCGAGCAAACGGTGACCGCCGCTGATGTTGTGCGCGACGACCTCGTCGTGGTCAGGTCCGGCGACCAGGTCGTCGCCGACGGCCCAATCGTGACGGCGACCGGCGTCACCGTCGATGAGTCGCTCCTCACCGGCGAGGCAGAACTCGTAAGCAAGGCCGCCGGGGACCTGCTGTATTCCGGAACGTATTGCATGACCGGAACGGCAGTGTATCGCGCCGATCGAGTGGGCGCCGACAGCACAGCTGAACGGATTAATGCCTCGGCCCGGGCGTTCCGCAACGTGAAGACGCCGCTCCAACGCGAGATCACGTGGCTGATGCGCATCCTCCTGGGCGTGATTCTGCTGCTCACCCTGCAGGTGCTTGGTACCTTTGGACAGCTCTATGGCGGCTTCTCTCCGGATGGGACCGTCGCAAGGGATGCGGCTCGTGCGATCGCGGTGCTGATTGGCCTTGTCCCACAGGGCCTGGTGCTGATGATCTCGATTGCGTACGCCATGGCGGTGATCCGGATCGCCGGTAAGGGAATCCTCGCCCATCGGATGAACGCCATCGAGTCGCTCAGTCATGTCGACGTCCTCTGTCTCGACAAGACCGGCACGATCACGACGAATCACCTGAAGGTCGAGGCGATCCACCCTTTCACTGCCCGCCGGCGTGAACTGGAGCAAGCGCTCGGCATCTTCGTCGCCAGTAGTACCTCACACAACCGAACATCGGCTGCTATCGGCGATGCGTTTCCCGGAGCGGCCAGGCGGGTGCGGGAGGAGGTTCCATTCTCCTCCGAGCGAAAGTGGAGCGGCTTGATCCTCGATGACCCCGGCGGGGGTGCGTACGTCCTTGGTGCGCCGGAGTCCTTGGAGAGCGCGTTGAGTGACGGCCGAGGCATGGATGACGGCCGTGTTGGTGCCTGGACAGCGCAGGGATTGCGCGTGTTGCTGTTCGCCTTTGGTCCTGGTGTCACGACCTTCAGCGATCCGGAGGCGCCGAATCTCCCTAAGCATCTGGTCCCGCTTGGGCTGATAGCGCTCCGTGACGAACTGCGGCAGGACGCCGGCGAGACGCTCCGGGCATTCGCCGGCGCCGGGATCGCCCTCAAGATCATTTCCGGCGACCACCCTGCCACGGTCACAACCCTCGCCCGGCAGGCAGGTGTGGAGGTCAAGGAGGACGAACAGGTTATTACCGGCCTGGATCTTGACGGGTTGGACGAGCGTGGCTATGAGCGTGTGGCGGACGATGCAATGATCTTTGCCCGTGTGTCGCCGAGCCAGAAGGAGAAACTCGTCACGGCGCTGCAGCGGCGCGGGCGATATGTCGCGATGATCGGCGACGGGGTCAACGACGTGCCAGCGCTCAAGCACGCGAACGTGGCAGTCGCGATGCGCAGCGGCAGTGATGTCGCGCGGGGCATCGCCGATCTGGTCCTGCTCGACGATGCATTCACCAAGCTGCCCGCAACATTCCATGAGGGTCAGCGAGTCCGCAACGGTCTCCGGACGACGATGAACCTCTTCTTCACGCGGACGCTCTATACGATCCTGATCGTCCTCGTCACCGCGCTCGGCGGGGCCGCGTTCCCCATTCCGCTTCGACATGGCGCGCTCGTATCGGCCCTGGCCGTTGGTCTGCCCGCGTTCGCATTGACGATCTGGGCGCGGCCTGGCAAGGTCGCACGCCGGGCGCTCCCGGAGGTGTTTGATGTCGTCGTGCCGGCTGGTGTCACCATCGCGGCGATGGGACTTGCCGTGTACCACGTCTTCCTGGCGGTGACTGACGACATTGATCTCGCACAGTCGGCGCTCACCACGATGACGATGCTGTGCGGTTTCGCGCTGATCCCCTTCCTCCGACCGCCAACGAAGGCGTGGGTCGGTGCGACCGGACTGGTGGGCGATTGGCGGCCGACGTTCTTTGCCGGGCTGATGCTGATCGTCTTTCTTGGTGTCCTGTTTGTGCCGCCGATGCAGGTCTTCTGGGAATTGGAGCCGCTCCCGCTTTGGACATATCCGGCGATGGTACTGGTGGTTCCACTCTGGGCGCTTACGGTTCGGCTCCTGTGGCGGAGCTGCCTGATGAAGCGGCTGCGCCAGTTCGGTTCGACCGGTTGGCGAGCGTTGGTGGTAACGAACACGCACCAGAAACCACGTCGCATGACCACGTCCTGAGCATTAGTACCTGGAGTACGACATCATTTCTCGGTAGAAATGGAGGACATCAATGAGGGGGATCCTCTCAGCAGTCGGGCAGTGGGCGATCGATGCTCTCAGCTCGACTTTGGCCAAATGGCGTGCAGGGGCGCCGATGCCTTCCCTATCGCCCGCCATGCTACGGCGGCTCGCCCCGTATGAGCCACACTTCTCGCGGCGTGCTTGATTCCATGTCCTGACCTTGGGCGCCGGTACAATCCTAGTATCCGGTCAACGGACCCTCTCCGCGGACGTGCGGGCAAGCGCGAGCGATTCGAGGCCAGTACAATCGATACGCTTGGGTCGTCGTTTCATCGAGGTTGGTAGAGGGTGAGTCTTCTTGCCCCTACACCCACCTCGATTAATTCAAACGCAGACATCGTTCAAGGTGGCGAGGCGTGTGCATTCATCCCTTCGTAAGCTGCAGCCAAAGCTTCGTGGTCTCCGGGAGGGGCTGCGCCTCAGAATCATCGAGTTCTCGCCGCAAAGACTCCACTAGCACTTTGTACGCTTTGCGGACGCCGTTTGTGTCCCCAATTTTCGCATAGCACTGCATCAGGCCACGGGCTGCTTCTTCGTCGATTGGGTCATGGGCGAGGATCGCACGATAGAAGCTGAGCGCCTGCTGGCCCTCGCCAGACGCCACGGCAAGCTTCGCCGCAGTGTGGGCTGCCTTGAGGAACCTTCCTTCGTGCTCGCGGCGGTACGGCTCTGCCCATTCGAACGGCTCTGCACCGAAGAGACCGCCGCGGTAGAGTGCCAGCGCGCGATCGTGCTCCACCAAGGCATCCGCCGGCGGCAGTGTTGTCGCACGACGCAGATGTGCCTCATACGCAACGAGGTCGACCTGGAAGAGTGCGGAATTGAGATGATAGCGTTGACCTTGCGTGACCAGCGGTTCAATCGTGCTGCCCGACACCTCCTTGAGCGCCCGGCGCAGGTGATACGCAGTGTCTGACAGCACTCGCTGCATCTGGCCGATGTCCTGGTCCGGCCAGAGCGCCTCCCATGCTTCCTCCCGAGGAACCGGCGCACCTCCTTTAATAATGAGATACGCGAGCAATTCCCGCGCCTTCTGCACCTTCCAATTGATGACGGGCCTGCCGTCAAGCTCAACCTGAAAGGCGCCGAAGCAGCGGACTCGAAACGAGGGTAACAGCCGATCGCTCGTCTCGTCGGCGGAGTCTTCACCACCGATGAACGGCGTATCGTCCTGCGCCGATCGATCGTGCCTGCCAAGGTGCGCCGACTCCTGCGTGGACATCACTACTTCATCATCGGTGGCGGGAGGCTGCGCTGCGTTCGGTTCAGCCACGTCGGATGCGGCAGCCGTTGGATGGGCCTGCGCTTGCTTCCCGATCGGGACCAGGCTGTCCCCGTTCGTAGGTCGGAGTTCCGCCCAATCGCCGTTGGGAATCTCGGTGAGCTCGGGTTGGACGGGCGATGCGTGTCGCTCATCGGTTGGTGGAGTGTCCGGTTCCGATCGTTGCCCCATTGCCCCCCGAGCACCATCGTGGTCATCGTGTGGAGGCGACACCCGCACCGAGTGGAGCGTCACTGGCTGATCTCCTCTGAGGCTAAACAACAGAGATCCGGCGGGTATATCCTCAGCGAGCTCGGTACCCCCGAAAACGACACATGCATTGCATGCCTGCTGCAATGCGGGGTCAACCGGCTTGCTCGCGGTGCTGATGAGGATGGTAACAATCCCGACACCTGGCCCCCGTCGAAGGAGTGTCTCCAGCCGACCGCTTTCATCGACACTGTGTGCGGTTGGGATCGCCAAGACGACCGGCACTTTTTCGTCGGCTGTACCCCGGGCAGTGCGTGCCGCCAACTCGGTTTCCAACGCCTCAACCAGACCGCCAGGGGACAGGCCCGCCGCTGGCCACCGGCGAAGGCCGAGCGCCTCGCCATCGGCGCCTGAGAGCAATGACACACTCTCGTCACACGCCACTTCGTGTGTTCCCTGTGAATCACTGGCGGCCAACGTTGCGAACCATGATCGAAGGAGCCCCGACGTTGCTGTCCCCATTCCTGCGATCCAGACGTTGCCTACCGCGGCGAGGTTGACGTAGTACAATTCGTCGTCTGTCGCGCCAACCGGCACCAGCAGCCGTGCGGGCGATCCCCCGTCCAGGTCCCTGAACAACGCTACCGCCTCTCGGCGGAGGTGCGAGACGGTCAACTCCACCCGATCGGCAACGAGGACACGCCCCTCAATCGCGCAACCAAGGCGGCGCGCCAGAGCGAAGCGCGTGTCGGTCACCGTCCGTGCTTCGCCGGGTGGACACGCCAGCACGAACGACATCGCATCTGTCGCCTCCCGACATGTGATCAAACGCACCGCGGTGAAATCCTGCTCGGCGAGCGCAGAGAGGAGCAATGAGGCGGCCAAGTGGACCCATTCCAAGTCACCTTCAGGTGCCTTTGGTCGGCGACCGTAGCGACGTCCAGGGGACGAGCGACGCTGCCTGTCTGATGTGCCTGAGCGAGATCTATGCGTACGTCGGGCGAGCACGACCGTGGCACCAGCAACAGCGAGGCCGGCAGCACCAGCGGCAAGGATCAGCGGCTGGGGTAACCAGCCTCCGCCATGTCCCTGTTGATCCTCGGTCGCACCAGGATCGGCGACCGCTGGATCCGTCGAATCTGGCGGGGGCTCGGGTTTGGGGCTGACCGGCGCGGCGGGCACTGGCGTCCCTTCAGCGGCGGGCGGCGCTGGCGCTTCATCGTGCCACGGCTGCGCTGGCGGATCGAGCGCGACGGGGGCGGCGGGGAGCCGCAATGTCCAACCCGGGAGAACAACATCCGGGTTGGTGAAGTGCCTGCCTCCGCCCATGTCCTGGCCCTGGTTGAGTTCCCAGATCTCCGTCCACCGCAAGCTGTCGCCGAGGAAGCGCGCCGCCATGCTGAGCAGCGAGTCGCCAGCCTGCACCCGATAGGTGAGGGCGTGATCGTCGGTGACGACGTTCGCGGCCGGCAGCGGGATCTCCAGCACCCACCCTTCCCGGATCAGGTCCGGATTCGTAAACACCTCGCCGTTGGGCATTGTTTTGCCTGAATTGGCTGCGACGATCTCCGGATACCGCTCACCGTCGCCGTAAAACCGGTCCGCGATCTTCCACAACGTGTCACCGGCGACGACGGTATAGGGAATGGCGACCCGTTCCGGTGCGGTCAGGAGGAGTGCAGGCATCCCATCCACATCCGCTCCGCTGGTCAGCAGCATCACGGGACCTGGTGCGGCAGGTTGTGCGGCTGGGGCGACAAAAGCCATGGCTGAATGTCCGGTCGTCTTCGCCTTAGGCAGACTGGGGAGCCACGCGCTCGTGAGAAGGAGGCCGGCGACGGCGCCATCGGTGAGACGTCGGACGAACGGAATAGTCAGCAGGTCCGTGAACTGGAGGAGCCGCCGGGCGATACGCGTCGCCCCGCGCCGGCGAATCACGACGCAGGCAAGGGTCCGAAGCAGCGTAGCGAGGATGAGGTAGCCGAGTGCGAGCCAGGCGAGGCTGGATGCCAGGTAGACGACAGCGTCGGTGGGAACCTCTGACGTAGTCAGTACGCGGCTGACGTCTGCTGAACTGGGCAGCGTCTCCGGCAACTGCGGCGGACCCGTCAGCCACGCGAGCACCGCTGCAACCGCACTCAGGAGTGACATGAACGCGATGAAGCGGGCAAAGTCACCGACGGATGCGTGATGCTTCCATCGTTCATGGCCACAGTCAAGTGATGTACTGCCGACGGTCATTTGCAGTTCCTCCTCAGCGCCCGGTCAGGACGGATTGTGCCTGCTGCACTGGATAGAGGGCGCTCAACGACCGCGCGATCGGCGCAAGCGGTTGCCATGGGTCGCCGTTCGCCCTGAACTGCACCGCGAAGCTGACCTCGACGGTGATCTGATACGCACCGCCAGCGCCAAGCGACGAGCGCTCATACGTATGACGCAGGTCGCTCTCCTGCGGATAGGATTTGCCAAGAGACGTCGTTTCAACGCTGGTACCATCGCCGAAGCTCCAGCGGTAGCTCGACGGTGTCACCTCGACCTCGACCGTGATCGGTCCGAGCGTGGCGGCCCGGCGGATCGGTGCGCCATCGTAGCCCTCGACCCAGAACCAGCTGGCGAGCGCGACGAGACCGGTGTCTGGGTTGAATCGGATGCGCATCTCGGGCAACTGAATCTGGTCGAGCAAGCTCATCGCCACACTTACAGGGTCGACCGTTTCGCCGGGATCAGTGACGACCTGTACGCCTGTGGCGCTCGCCTCGGCAGGAACCCAAACAATACCCTGGAGGGCGCCGTTGCAGTAAACGCCATAGGGCACCTGGCCGGGGTGTTGTGGCGCCTGCGTGCCGAACCACCCAGTCGACGAAGCGTTGCCGATGTTCACCGGCTGCGAGGTGCAATTTGTGCTCGTGGGATCGGTATGTGCGTCGGTGACAGGCCCGTTTGAATGCCCCGGCTCGCTGTCCTCCGTACGAATCTGGATGACGACACCAGTAGGCCCCGACTGGACACCGACAACGACCGTTCTAGGCATGTTGATTCCGGGTGTGAAAGGTGTTCCAGGAGGTGGATTCTGTGCGTCGGCCACGCTACTTCCAATCAGTGCACAAGCAACTCCGTAGGCGATGCTGAGAAAGGTGCCCAGGACTATCGCGGCGCCACGCTGTCTATACATCATCGCGCAACCAATCTTGAGCTTCCGACAACCTTCCATACGCCATCGATCTTCTGGAGTTGATATGTGTCCCGAACGACCTCGCCTGAACCAGATGCCTGACTGGGCTGTTTCGTTACTGCATCGACATAGAAACTGTTGTTTACCAACTCGTCATATATCGTCGCGCTATCTGTGTCGATTTCGACTAGCACTGGATTGTTGATGACGTTCGTCCTCGCGGCTACACCTCGTCGCCGTAGTTCGTTGATCTCTTCCTGGATTCGCTGAAGCCTGTCACCTGCTGCGACGTCCTGTACACGAGTTGGATCAAGGTCGAGCAGGGCTTGGCCATAGGCTTCCCAGTACCGGTGATAGGCCGCCAGCACCTCCTCTTGAGGAGCCGGCGTGGCGGTCGGCACGATGGCCCGTGCAGTCGGAATGGCCATAGATGGCAACGCTGTTGCCGCGCCCAGTGCCTCCTGGGGCTTGCTCGATCCCGCTCGCGAGCAAGCAGTCAACAAGTTCCCAAGGATGAGCATGCTCGCCAACAGGAGCGCCCATGTTCTTGGCAATGCGCTGCCCTCCGCTCTGTTCTCATACGCTCGCCTGGCTTAGCGATCTGGCGAATCGATCCCATGCCTTGTCTCAGTTCGGGCGCTTGCACTGATTTCCACCCCGTCGATGCCGATCACCCGCAGAAAGCTCGTGCTGGCTTGGCGCGATGCTTGCACCTCCACGCCGGTTTCGCTGGCGGCAACGGTGTAGGCTAGGTCCCCTGTGTCCGCGAGATACTGGGTGGCGACGTGCTCGGCGACAGCTGCGTCCAATGTGACAGTTCCGCTCTCCCGATACGCCCGCTCGTCGAGCTGCATGGCACCCGCCAGCGCCGCGGCATCCGCGACGTTCTGGAGGTCGCGCCGCTGCGCAAAGACGATGCCGCCGTCGGCAGCCAGACCTACCACCGCAACCAGCCCGGTCAGCATCAGGGCGACCAGCACAATCACCTGTCCCGTCTCATCACGGCCGCGTGTCCTCAGCCACATGTTCATGGTTCGGTGGTTTCTCGACTGCGATAGCGTTCGATGCGCTCCTGATGCGTGCTGCTCACTGTGACCGCCGCTCGGTCCAGCAGCGGCAGATCAGCGAGCTCCACTCGATAGCTGGCTCGGGCCGTCGCCATGCCACCCCGTTCAAACCCACCACCGTCAAGCAACAGCTCGAATTGGTCGCGGGCGAGGCCGTAGCCCGCGGCCACCGCTCCCCCTCGTTCCTCTCCGGTCGCCAGACCCTCCGCCTCGGATGGCGCCGTGGCGAGGGTCCGACCGGCCTCGCGCCCTGCCGCCTGGACGGCGACCGTAGCGTGAGTAACGCGACCGACGAAGATCACCCCGAAGGCGAGGATGAGCAGCACGGGAATGACCAGCGCTGTCTCCACCAGCGCCTGTCCGTCCTGCCGCCTGCTTTGGGCCAACAGTCGGTGCACGACTGCTTCGGCACTATGGACCACGACGGAAGCCCTCTCGCCGTACCTCGGCTGTCGCTTCAATGGGCATGTCTCGCCCGGTAAGCCACGGGATGATCAGGCGGTACTGACCTTCGGTCCGCACCATGACCGTCTCATCGCTGCCCTGCGCGGTCACGATGAATCCGTCTGCCCCGCCGCCCAGACCGGACCGCAGCACATCCTCGGCTCGTGTGCTCCCATCGGCCGGAGACCGACCTTCGGCAGCGGCGAACCGCGCACCTTCCTGCGCGGCGGTGGTCACCACGTTCTGGGCATGGGCGATCAAGGCGAATTGCACGGCCGCGAACAGCACGAACAGCACGATCGGGGCCACCAGCGCGAACTCGACCATGCTCTGTCCCTGCTCTGGATCGCCAGCGCGTCGAATGCGAGTGGTGATACTATGTCGGAAGCTTGTCGACGATCCCATCGAACGCGCCCTTGACCGCATCGCCGAATCCCTGCAGCGCCGCCAGAGCGGCAATCGCGATCAGGGCCGTGACGATCGCGTATTCCACCAGCGACTGCCCCACCTCGCTCGCTGCCAGCACGCTCACCCGCCTCCGCGCGCCGTCCAATCGTCTCTCCATCGCCTCACCTCCAAACCGTTGCTTGCTGTGGGTCCTTACCCACCGAGGCCGAGCAGTTGCACGCCTGCCGGGTAGAGGAGCACTACGAGGAACACTGGAAAAATGAAGACAGCCACCGGAAAGAGCATGCGCACCGTGCTCTTGCCACCTTCCGCCAGCAGGTGGGTCCGCCACCGGTCGCGAACCGTCTCGGCGAGGGCGAGCATCGCCCCACTGAGTGGCAGCCCCTGCTCCTGGCTTGTCCGCCAGGTGTCGGCCAGCACACGGAGTTCGGCGAGCCCTTCCCGGTCTGCCAGCGCGCGCAGCCCCGCGGCATGGGAGATTGTGCCCAAGCCCGCCTCGCGGGCGACCTCCCGCAGCCCATCGCCGAGCGGGCCGCTCGTCTGGTGGCTTGCCTCTAGCAGCGCATGCTCCGGTGAGAGCCCCGCGCTCGCGGCGATGGCCAGCAGGTCCACCGCGGTCGGCAGCTCTAGCAACACCGCGACCCGGCGACGCTCCACCCGCGCGGCGAGGACCCAGTCCGGAGTGGCGAAGCCGGCCCCGAAGCCGACCAGCCAGGTCCAGACCGGCCAGGGTCCGAACGGGTGGACTCCGAGGAGATTCATGAGTGGAAACATCGCCAGGAACACGAGACCGCTGGCCAGCTTCTGGCCGTAGAATTGGCTGGCGGTCATTCCCGGCCAGCTGAGCGCGAGCCGTCGGTCCAGGTCGCGCGTCCGCACACCCAGCCGCCCAAGTAGCCGCCCGATCAGGCGGCCGGCGTCGTCGAGCAGTGGGCGCAACAGCGTTTCCAGAGCAGATGACTTGAAAACGGGCTGATCGCTCCGGCTTCGGTTCACCTGCTCCGTGCGGCCCTGGGCAGTCAGACGCGCGAGGCGCTGCCCAAGGTCCGGCCGCGGCCGCCCTACCGGCTGGCCGGTCACGATCAGCCACAGCCCCAGGCCCAGCGGTGCACCGAGCATGAGCCCTGCAATCATACGTGTCTCCTCCTCGGCATCGGCAGGCGGGCCGCGCGCAACATTGCCGCGTAGCCGCCGGCGACGCTCAGCAGGCAGAGCGCCAGCAGCACCTGGCCGGTTGGGGTCGCAAACGGGTCGAGGTAGCCGGGGTTCAGGCCACGGATCGCGGCGATCAACGCCAGCGGCAGCACGGCAACGATGCGGGCGGAGAGGACGTTGCGCGCCTGCTGCGCGCGTACCTCCTGCTCGGCCCGCGCGGTCCCGCGCACCGCCCGGCTGAGGCTCTCCAGCACCGGCCCCAGGTTGCGACCGCCGAGACGGTGCGCCAGCAGCAGCGCCGCCGCAACGGTATCGAACACCGGCGTCGCCAGCCGTCGCCGGGCGTGCTGCAACGCTTCCTCAAACCCCACGAGGCGGAGGTCGCGGGTCAGCTCGCCGAAGGTCGGCCGCAGCGGCTCCGGTCCGAAGCGGGCCAGCCCGGCCAGTCCCTCTTCAGTGCTCATGCCGGCGCGCACCGATGCGCGGAGGGCGTCGACCGCATCAGCCAACGCGCCATCGAGCTCGGTTCGTCGCGCCTCGCTCCGGTGATGGAGATACCACGTCGGGAGGAGCGCCCCGACGAGAAACGCCGCCACGGCGACGGCCGGCCAGCCGGTGAACGCCAGCGCCGCGCTGGCGACAGCCGCGCCGACCACCGCCGAAATGAGGAG
The DNA here is from genome assembly GCA_050184225.1 of Dehalococcoidia bacterium. GTDB lineage: Bacteria > Chloroflexota > Dehalococcoidia > CAUJGQ01 > CAUJGQ01 > JBFXAN01. The sequence continues at coordinate 61,670 of JBFXAN010000002.1, forward strand.
GAAGTCACGCGGCTGCAGGCCCGCAACGCCCGCACGATCCAGCAACGCTTCGACTGGAGCTATGAAGCCGGCGCCGGCGGACGCGGGTCGCTCCGCCTGCCGCCGTGTGGCAGACAGATAGACCAGCAGCACACCCAGGCCGAAGGCCAGCGACAGCACCAGCGCCATACGTTCCTCTCGATTCGATGCGTCCTGTAATCGAGCGTGGCAATGTCCACTCGAACGCGACTCGACCGGTCGACTCGAACTCCTCGATTTCTGATTCGCCTACTCGAATGGGCCGACGGCTTCCTCCGCTTCGTGTCGTGTCGGTACCGCGCGCGACCGCGGCGGCCGGTGCCCCGCTCGCCCCCGGTCGTCGCCGTTCCGGCTGGGAAACGCCATCGGCACCCCCCGCTCGGCAAGGCGCTCGCTGCTCCGCGGGCGGATGCCCGTCCAGCGCAGGCATCCCTCAGACCAGGCAAGGAGCTCGCTGCCCGCCAGCGCGTCCCCCTCGAGGCCAGTAACCTCATAGACGCTGCCCACGACCCGCCGACCGCTCGTCGCCTCGAGCCGTAGGTGAACGACGAGGTTCACGGCCTCGGCGATCATCTCGGTAATGGCAGCCGCCGGGAGCGCCTCCTCGGCCATGAGCGCATAGGTGCGGAGCTTCGAGAGCGCCTGGCGGGGTCCATTGGCGTGGATCGTGCACATCGAGCCCTCATGGCCCGAGTTCATCGCCGTGAGCATGTCCAGCGCCTCCGGGCCACGGACTTCACCAACGATGATTCGAGTCGGGCGCATCCGGAGCGCATTCTTCACGAGCGCGCGGATCGGGATCGCGCCCGCCCCTTCGACGTTGGCGAGGTGGGACTGCAGCGCGACGCAGTCGGGGAGCATCGATTCGAGCTGAAGCTCGGCCGTCTCCTCGATCGTCACCACCCGCTCATGCGCGCCAGCGATGCAGCCGCCCAACGCATTGAGGCAGGTCGTCTTGCCGCTGCCGGTGCCGCCAGAGATGAGCACATTCAGGCCAACCTGGACGGCCGCCTCCAGGAAGGTCGCCGCCTCAGCCGGTACCGTCTCCAGGGCCACGAGATCGGCCACAGTCCGGGCACGGAGGAGAAACTTGCGGATCGTGACGTGTGTCCAGCGGGCGGTGAGCGGCGGCGTCACTGCATTGAGCCGCGACCCGTCAGCGAGCCGGGCATCGACCATCGGGCTCGTCTCATCGAGCCGGCGCCCCACGCGGCCGATCGCCCGGCGCACGAGGCGCAGGAGGTACGCGTCGTCGGGAAGGACAATGTCCGTCAAGCGCTTCTGGCCGCTCGCGATGGCAAAGACGCGATGCGGACCGTTGACGATGATCTCTTCGACGGAGGGATCGTCGAGGAGGGGCTGGAGCGGTCCCAGCCCGACGATCTCGTCGAGCAGGCTCTGGACGAGGAGGTCCGGCTCGCGCAGCGGCGGCTCGCCGCGGGCCGCCGCTTCCCGATTGGCGCGTGCCACGCGCTCGGCGATGATCGTCCGCACCTGCTCGACCTCAGCCGGGCTCGGATCGGTGAGCGCATCGTCCGCAAGGGTACGGCGCAACTGATCGAGCACATCGTCGCGCACCTGTCGCAGGTCCGCGCCGTTGTTCGGCGTCATGCCCGTACCCTCCATCGGAGCGGCGACCACGAGCGGCGCCGATTCACCGCGCGCTCCTCGCCGGCGAGCCGCATGGCGAGCTGCCGCACCGCGGCCGCGGCGCCACGGCGCCCGGTTTGCGTCAGCGGCAGTTGCGCCGCCAGCGCGCGGCGCACGGCCCGGCGGTCGTCCGCGACGACGGCGTGCACCGGCAGCCCGAGCGCGCGTTCGACCTCGCCGGCGGTGTAGTGGGTGCGGCCGCTGCGACGGTTGAGAAGGAGACCCACGCGATCCGCGTCGACACCGAGCAGGTCGCGGAGCGCCTGCAGTGCCGAACGGGCGTGCCAGAGCCCTGGGAGGTCCGGCACGGCCACGATTACGATGCGTGTCGCCAGCCGCAGGGCCGTCTCCACCGCCGGCAGGGTCAAGCCGGGGATCAGCGCGCCGGTGTCCAGCACGATGTCGTGATACTGCCGACGCGCCGCGGCCAGTGCGGCAACGATGACCTCCGGCCCGATCTGCGACCGCAGGTCTGCCCGCTCAATGCCGCCCAGGATCGCAAAGCCGGGACCGTCCTGCACCTCCTCCGCAAGCCGCGGCTCCCAGTCATCGCCGGCCGCACGCTGCCCGTAGGCGAGCGTGAAAAGGCCGTGCCGTGGATCAAGGTCGAGATGGGTCCCGATGCTCCCCAAGCGCAGGTCGGCGTCGACGAGCAGCACCCGCCGGCCGCAGGCGGCGAGCGCATCCGCCAGCGCCACCGCCATCGTTGTGACCCCCGGCGCGCCCTTGCCGCCGGTCAGCGCGATCACCTGCCCGACCAGGTCACCATCAGTGCCACCGATCGACGCCGCGCGCCCAGGAGCAGCGGCTTCGCGCGGCTGAGCGACCGGACCGCGTCCGACTGCCTCGACGATCGCGGTTCGCACGTCTGCCGGTGAGCTCTCGAGCGGGAGCAGATAGGCCAGGTCGCGGTAGCGGCTGAGGCTGTCCGGATCGGCCAGGAGCACGAGGGGAAGACCGGCCTCTCGGATTGTCAGGAGGATCGCCGGCGAGAGGCGGTGAAGGTCGGTCGACGCGAGCACGACATCGTGATCAGCGCGCTGGAGTTCGGCCAGCGCGCCGGCGTCCAGGCATCGGCCGGCGATGGTGAGCTCGGCGCTGCTCAGCCCGTCGATCAGCTGTCGCTCGTGCTCCGGATCACCGACCGCGAGGAGCAACTGCAGCGGCGGCGCAGTGCCATCGGCCGCTGGGTCCACAGTCACCGGGGGGTCATGCTCGATCATATCAGGGCTCCTGCTGCGGGGCGAGAACAGCAAGAGTAATCGCCGTGTTGACGGCGGCGTGGGCGAGCCCTTCCGCCTCGGCGCGGGGAACGAGCAGTGTGACGTTGCTGACGGCCGCAGGCGCCGCGTCGTCGGCGGTGGTGGACCGCACCGCGACCGTGCTCGGCTTCAGCGACACGGCGAAGACCGAAGCCCGGTTGAGGAGTGTGCTCGTCTGGCTCGTGGGCTTGCCTTCGTCACGGGTGGCGAGCACCATCACTGCGTCGCCTGGCCGGAGATCTTGAAAGACGCTGTCCGTTCGGACGGGAAGGGTAATGGCGACATCGTCCAGGCCGAGCACCGGTCCAGACGCGAGGTCCGGCCGGACCAGCAGCGTGCCGGCGTGGACGGTGCCGCCGACCGTGCGGCCGACCAGACCGTCCAACTCGTCGGCCGAAATAGCGAGTGCCGCCTGCTGACCCTCGAGCTTGACCTGGGCCACGTCGAGGTCGTCGGCCGTCAGGACTTGACCAGCGGGGAGGTCGCGGGCGGCGACAACGACCGCGTCCGTCTGCCGGGCGGAGCGCCAGAAGACGAGCCCACCAACGACCGAGACTGCCACGAGCACGATCCCGACGAGCATCCGGGTATCGACCCGACCGAGCCCGGCGATCCGAGCTCTGCTTGCTCGCGCGCCGACTGTCGCCACGCTGACTCACCCCGTGCGCTGATCGTTTCCGCGGCGGCGGGAGCCGACGGCATTGCCCGCGATCCTAGTGTTGGCTCCGAAAGGCTGTCAAACGCTGTCCAATGCCGTAAGAGCAAGGATCCGGGCGGATCCGCGCGCAATCACAAGGAAAAGGGCAACTCTCCTTGCCACAATGATTACACGTTAACGCTTGATCCGTATAAGCGTTGTCGGCCGCTGACCCGTTGTGTGACATAGTTTCCAGTGATGCGTCGGGCACGCAGCGCATGTGATTGGCGAACGAGTCTCTGCGTTGCCGTCGCTGAAAACCTGAGCCGGTTAGATTCGCCCCGCTCGTCGTGCGGGCGAGCGTCCTGCTTGCGGCGATTCGGAGCGTGGACACCGTGTTGTCAGGCTTGACGGGACTCCTTGCCGGCTACATATCTGGCACGGTCCTCGCGCTGATCCTTGACCGGCTCTATACCGGCGCCTCTCTGCGCGGCCCACTGCGCCTCTGTGAGAATGATGCCTGCTCGTTGCATGCCTGGGCCGGGACGGTTGGGTTCCTGCTCACACGGGGGCGCTGTCCGGCGGGCGACCTGCTGCCACCCCGGCTGTGCTTTCTGCCACTGCTCGGCGCGGGTGCCGGCATGATCATCGCGCGCCGCGCCTCGGACGGCCGCCACGCTGCGCTGATCGCGGCATTTACGCTCGTGCTGCTTGCCCTCCTTGCCACCGACCTTGAGCGGCGAGTGCTCCCAAACCGACTGATGGTTCCGGCCCTGGTACTCGCGGTGTTGTTGAGCTGGGCGTGGCCCGATCGGAGCGCACTCGACAGCGTGGCGGGTGGTGTGGTCGGACTGGCCATCATGGGCACCATCTACACCATTCTTCCCGGCTTCGGTTTGGGCGATGTCAAGCTTGCGGCGCTCCTGGGCCTGGTGACTGGCGGGTCCGACGCCGTTCCCGCAATGCTGGTTGCCATGCTTGCCGGCGGGATCGGGGGAGGCGCGTTGCTCGTTCTCCAACGCGCGGTACCGCAGTCCACCATGGCCTACGGGCCGTACCTTGCGCTTGGTGCCTTCGTCGGCATGGTGTGGCTCTAGCGTGGGCCGATCCCGGCGCAGCCCGTATCTACTGACCGCGACCGCTGCACACTTCTGCGTATTCCATACAGACCAGCATTGAGACAGGTGCATGGCCAAGCCCGCTCTCCGAGAGGACTTGCGGAGACGTCGAACAAGGACACGGCCATCGAGAACGTGCCATGCGCTGAGACCAACGACACTGGACAGGAGATCATGACGAGGCCTTCGCGACGTGTGGGCCATCGCATTGCTTTGTCCGACAACACACGATCTACATTACCGCCACATTTTTCTTTTTCCCCAATGACTCGAATTTCTGGGCCTCCACTCGAACGACGATCGAAGCACAGGCTGCTGTGCGGTAGTCGTCTCATTGAGGCTCGACGACCACGAGTCCAAGCAGGCGTCCGTCCCGCGTGGTATTCTGTGCTGCTCATCGCGCTTGACCGGGTCGGGACGATCACTCGGCCAGCCATCCAGCTGGACGATTCGAGTCGCGGTCGACCTCCTGCGACTACCGTGGTGACGTTCGATGTGCGCTGTGCCGGGGGCGCCCACACAAGACCCGGCAGGGACGGCCCGTCCCGCGTCCATGGGATCAGCTCGCTGACGCGAGAAATGAGCGCCGCTCTCCACGATGGACACCAAGAGGGCAGACACGCATGCCGTTGTGGAGGTTTGAAGAAGGGAGAATCGACCACGTGACGTTCAGAACTTGTCGACGACTCACTCAGGAGGTGCAAAGTCCCCATCCGCGCTGACCACCCTCGATAAAGGACAGGCCTCGCTGGGACCGCCCGACTGTCTATAGAACGCCGCCGTCCTGGCACGTCATACGTGCAACTGGTGACAGTCCTTTGGGCCTGAATGTCCAAGTTCAGCCCGGCCTTGAACGAGGCCCGAGCAGGACCGCCCACCTATTGCATCACCCACACGGAGCCCTTTCTCACGACGATCGAGAGAGGGCTCGTTCGCGTGCAGGCCCGCCCGCACCAGCTACTTCGGGAGAAAGGAGGTGATAACCCATGGTTAAACCACCGACCGATCGGCAGCGCGGCGCCGGCGCACGGCGCACGGTACTCCGCCTCGCGGCCGCAGTGAGCGCGGTTGGCTCAATCGTTGCGATCGTCTGCAAAGCCTGGCCGGTCTGATGATCGTAGAAAGGAGGAACGCGACATGAGCAGATGCAGACCTAGCATTCAGCGTGTGGGTGTGAAGCCCCGCAGATACAGCCAAAGGAGAAGCTGATGATGAATGGAACGATCACGCTCAAGAATCTGGCTGACCTCGGCCAGTTTGCTGACCGGATCGCCGGTTCAGATGTGCGCGACGTACCAATTCCCGACGCGCTAGTTCCGCCTTCACAGGAACTCTTCGCTGACACGAGTGTCGAGGCGCTGGTCACGGCGCTTGACAAAGCAATGGAGGAACTGCGCGCACTCGCCGAAATGGATGCCCATGCGCGCGAGGCGGCGGCATCGGCCGTTGCGACCTACCGCAAACTGGATGAGACGGCAGTGCGCCTTCACGATCTCATTGCAGGCGCTGAGGAGACGGTCGCGCGGACGGACGTTCTGGCCGCGAACGGTCTCGACGAGGCGTGCCGAAGGCGAGCGGAACGATTGAAGACCGGAGCGGCTGCACTCGCATCATCTGCCCGCCGCCAACTGGAGACGACCCGCGCCCAGATCGCGGTCGTCTTGCAGCGAAGCGACGTGCGGCGACTCCTCGAGGAGGAACAACGGGCTGCGCAGGCGGCGGCGCGCGAGGCCGAGGAGCGACGACGGCAGGAAGAACTCCGCCGTGGGCTGGAGCAAGCGGAGGCACTCAACGCAGAGGGCAATGAAAACGAGGCCCGCAGGCTGCTGGGCGTTCTGGCCAAAGAGCATCCCAACAGTCCTGAACCAGCCTCGTCCATTGCCACGCTAGAACGTCAGGCTCAGGCTGTCAAGTGTGACGCCGCGGAGCGTGCGCTGCGTCAGGCGCGATCACTCTGCCGCCGCGCACCTGAACAGGCCATCGCGCATCTGGGACCACTCGACCTCGATGGCCTGCCCGACCCATTGGTCCGCCAGGTGTACGGCTGCTGGCTGGCGGCCTGCCGGCGGCTTCCTCTCAACAACGCCCGAGTGTACAGTCCACGGTTCGGGCGCGGCGCGATAGTGGTGCCCGCAGATGACGGTCAACTCGCGGTCGCCAGCGCCATCGGTCTCTCCGACTGGACGCCGGGACGTTGCTTCGCTGCTGCTGCACTCCGCGGCGCTCGATCACTCTGAGATCACGATCCCGGTTCGCTTTCACTCCTCGTGCTGGCCGCTGGTGCATGTTCCAGCGGCCAGCACTGTGTCATGCCCGGTGTCGCCATGCGGCAGCCGACCAGCGAGCGAGAGGAGTGGATGGGTCGGTGATCAAGAAAGGACGAACGCGATGTCCAAAGCACAGCGCCTTCGCGAAGCCACCCGCGCGGTGTGGCGACGGAGCTACGAGAACGCTCGGGTGCAGTCCTGGTGGACGCAGGCCGTACCAGCTGTGGCCGCGCTGATGGCAGAGCTGCGGCAGCTTCCTGACGAGGACGCGCTCCAGGATCACTACTGGGCGCCTGGCGATATCTCCGGTGAGACACTGCGGCGGCACGTCACGATCGAGATGCAGCCGGAGCACCTCCTCGAACTGGAGGATGCCTGCTTCTGGCTGCGATTGCGCGAGCTGTGCGGGGACGGTTGACCGTGACCATGCTCGACCTCGCGCAGCTCAATCCGGCGCAGCGACGCGCCGTGACGACGACCGAGGGGCCGCTGCTCGTCGTGGCCGGTCCTGGTTCCGGCAAGACAGCGGTGATCGCCGCTCGCGCCGCATACTTGATCGACCACCAGAGGGTCGCGCCGCCCGGCGTTCTGGCGGTCACCTTCACGAACCGGGCGGGCCGCGAACTGCGGCGCCGACTCGCAGCGGTAATCGGAAGGGGAGCGGACCAGGTGTGGGCCGGCACCTTCCACGCCTTCGCCCTCCGGATCCTCCGCCGCTGGGGTGCCCGCCTTGGTCTCGACCCTACCCGCCTCTCGATCTATGCCCATGCGGACGACCGGCGCGCCGCGCTTCGGAAGGCGCTCCGCGACCTGGGCCGTGACCCAGCCCAGGAGGACCCTGACAGCCTCCTGGCAGCCATCGGACGCGCGAAGGGGCGGCTGTTATCGCCAGCAGCCATCGCCGTCGGTGATCCGTGGCTGGGCGCTGTCTACCGCGCCTACGAGAAGGTTCTTCGGTCGCGCAATGCCGTCGATTTCGACGACTTCCTTCTGCTGGCCGTGCGCCTGCTTGGGGAGCACTCGGACATCCTCGATGAGTTGCAGCGCCGCCATCGCTCCGTCCTGGTCGACGAGTTTCAGGATGTGAACGAGGCCCAGCACCGGCTGCTGACGCTGCTGACCGGCGGCCACCGTAACCTGTGCGCCGTCGGCGACCCGCTCCAGAACCTGTTTTCCTGGCGCGGCAGCGACGTCCGCTATCTGTTGGACTTCACCCAACACTATCCACAGGCGGCGGTACTGGCGCTGGAGCAGTGCTATCGCAGCACACAGACGCTGCTCGCCGCCGCCAACGCCCTTGGCGGCCACTTGCGCTACGGCCGTCGCCGGCTCTGGACGGCCAACCCTCCCGGTCCACCGATCGTGGCGCTCACCGCATCCGATCCGCGCGCCGAGGCGGCTGCCATCACGGCCGAGATCGGCTCCCTGCTGCAAACAGGCGCGGTCCGGTCACCAGCCGACTGCGCGGTCCTCTACCGCACGAACGCGCAAGCTCGGGAGCTGGAACTGGCTTGTGTCGCAGCCGGGCTCCCGTATCGGGTCCGGGGCGAGGGAACTGCGCTCGGGCGGCCGGCGGTGCGCGACGTGCTCGCCTACCTGCGCCTGGCGCACAATTCCCGCGACACGGCCGCGCTCGGGTGCATCATCAACAGGCCACCACGGCGGCTCGCGAACCTGGCGCAACGCATCGAGGCTGGCGAGCCGTTGGACCTCGATGCGCTGACACGCGAGAACCCGCCCGGCGTTCACGGGATGAGCACTCGCGATAGTCTGCGGGACTTCCTGGCGACGATGGCCGCGTTGCGTGCTCTGGCGGACGGGCCCCCCGCCGCCCTCGTTGACGCGGCCATCGAGCGTACCGGGTACAGTGCCTGGCTGGCCGGACGGACCGACGGCGACCGGCGGCTCGCGCACCTCGACGAACTGCGCACCCTCGCCGAACGCAGCGTGGCCAGCGACCTCGCGGGCTTCCTCGACGAACTCGCTCTTGCGGCAGACGTAGAGCAGGACGCGATGGCTGAGACGCTCACCCTCTCCACGATCCACGCAGCCAAGGGCCTCGAATGGCGGGTGGTGTTCGTCGCCGGCGTCGAAGAGGGGTTGCTGCCCCATACCCGCGCACTGGACCAATCGACGGAGGACGAGGACGCGCTGGAGGAGGAGCTCCGGCTCTGCTACGTGGCGCTGACGCGCGCGGCGGCGCGGCTCTATCTCACCGCGGCACACCAGCGAACGGAGGTGGAGGGCTTGCGGCCTGCGACGCCGTCGCGCTTCCTTCGCTGCATCCCTGACAACCTGCTCGAACACCGGGCTTGCTGACGGATCGGCGCGGTGATCGACGTTGAGCAGGTGCGGGCGGCACACCCAATCGGGGCCGTTGTCGAGCAGCGTGGTGTGACGTTGCGGCCAGTCGGTCCCCGGCTGGTGGGGCGTTGCCCTTTCCACGCCGATCGCGAGCCCAGCTTCACCGTGTACCCGGAGACGCAGAGCTACTTCTGCTTCGGCTGCGGTGCAGGTGGGGACGTGATTGACTTCGTCGCCCGCTACGAGCGCCTCGACTTCAGAGCCGCTGTTGCACGCCTGGGCGTGTGTGACCTCGGTAGAGGAGGGGCAGGCGACAGGTCGGCCGGCTGCCGCAAGCCCTCCGTGTGGGCTCGCGGGCGTAGTGACCTCGCTGCGGCCCGTGAGAACCGGGCGTGGCAGGATCCGCGAGCGCTTGCCGTGGTCGATGCGGCGGCGCGGTTCTACCACGAGCAGCTTCGCAAGAGCGGAGCGGCGCGTGACTACCTGGCGCGGCGCGGCATCACACTGTGCACCGCGATCCAGCAGCGGATCGGCTACGCACCGGGCTTTGGTCTGATCCACCACCTACGTGGGCATGGCCTCGATCTCGGCATCGCCGAGGTGATCGGTCTCCTGTGTGGCGGCCGTGAGACGCTCGCCGGCCGGATCGTCATTCAGCACCTGGAGCACGGTCGCGCAACGTGGCTGACCGGCCGCGCGGTGGGTGAGGCCCGTCGCCGGTATCTGAGCCTCCGGCTGCCTGTCCCGCTGCTTGGCCAGACGCTTATCACCGGCGACGAGGTCGTGCTCACCGAGGGTCCGTTCGACTGGCTCACCGCCCGGCAATGGGGGCTCCCGGCGCTGGCGCTGCTCGGTTCCCACGTGTCGAGGAGGGCCGTGCGCAGCCTGCAGCAGTACCGTCGCTTCTACCTTGTGCTGGACACTGACCCCGCCGGTCAACGTGCGACGCGACAGATCCAAAACGAGCTCGGTGCGGCGGCAGTGCCCGTCCCACTGCCGCCGGGCGTCAGTGACCTGAACGAGTTGGCGTGCCGGCGCGGTGGTCGGGAGGCACTGCTCGGAGCGCTCCACGCTGCGGGCCTTGGACAGATGCGTACGTCGACGGCGTGAGGCGACCTCACCGCCGAACGGCGCCCTGCGCTCACTGGTCGCCCGGCATGAACCGGCGGCCGGATCAACCGGCGGCGGTGACGCCGCTGCCGCCGCTTCACGAACACGGACACGACGGACACGGAGGTGTCGGATGGCGTTCAGTTTGAATCGCATCGAGCTCATCGGCCGGATCGGCCATGAGCCGCATAGACGCTCCATCGCGGACGGCCAGGCGATGACGAAGCTCAGCCTGGCCACCGACCGGCCAACGCGGGCCGAGGACCCGCCGGAGACTGAGTGGCACCAGGTCGTCTGCTGGGGCGCACTCGCTGATTTCGCCGCCCAGTACGTGACCACAGGCCGGCTCGTCTACGTTGCCGGCCGTCTCACCTACTGGCGCCACGAGGGCGCCGATGGCCGCATCCGGCGTACCGCCGAGGTGATGGCGAGTGAGATGATCCTGCTCGACCGCCGTCTCGACGGCGCAAGCCAGGATCCGGTCCCTGAGGCTGCGGATGCCAGCCCGTTGTAGGACAGGCACACCGCTGCCGTTCCCGCTCCCACTGCGGTGCTGGGTGGCGCCGGGCCGGCTCGTCTGGTGTTTCACCCTTCCCCGCGCCGTGCAGGGCGGTCCGGGGCTGAGTCGCGAGTTCGCGCTGGTGGTCAGCATCGCACCGCCCCGGCTCCGGTGGATGACCGCCTACCGCCGCCACGATGGATCGCCGCGGCAGCCGTACCGGCCAACAGCGGCGTAGGCATCCACATGTCAACGCACCAGAGGAGACAGCCATGACGCTTCAGACTGCACAGCAGCAGGACGCGACGCATGCGCCGCATCTGGAACCCGCCGATGATCGCGCCGCCCGCGCTGCAGCGCGCGCCGGTGTCGTGGCGGCCAGCGTCGAGCGGCTCCCCTTCGACCTCTCCGAGCTCGACAATGAGGGCGTCTTCATCAACGTCGACGCGCGCGGCTTCGGGCTGCTCGACCGGCGGCTCGATTGGCGGACGCTCGGCGTGGCTCTGCCGCACGGCGCCGACCTGACCTTCCGTCCACCGCGCTGCGGGCTGCTGCCGGACCGCTACCGCCTGCCTTTGCTGCGTCCGGCGGGCCAGGCGCACGCCGCGCTCCACCGCTACTCGTATCGGTTCACCCTCACCGAGACGCTGTTTGAGACCCCGGCCTATCGGTGGGTGCCGTGGCGCGCCTTCGCGGCGTTCGAGCGGGAGTTCCACGCGGCGCAGGAGGCCCTGACCGCCGCTAAAGAGACGGTACTCGCCGAGTACAAGGCTGCGCGTGCAGAAGTGGTCCAAACCGTTCGCTCCCTCGCCGTCGACTCGGTTTGCCGGCTCGCTGCGACCGGGCAGCCGATCGATGACGGTATCCAGGATGCCATCATGGGCAGCGTCCTCGACGCTATCCCGAGCCCAGCCGACCTTGAGGACAGGCTTGTTCTCCGCTATCGCGTCGGGGTGATCCTGCTGGGGAGCGAGATGCTCGCCGAGCAGCGTCGCGCCCGCGAGGAGCGCCACCGGCTGGCCGAGGCCGACGGGGCACTCCGCCTGGCGCAGCGCCGTCGGGAGGCCCGGGAACGACTCGTCCAGCAGGAGATGTGGGTAGAGGAGGAGCGCCGTCGCCAACGTCTCCAGGCGGAGGAGGAGGACCGACGACGCGAGGCGGAGGTCAAGGAGCGGCTGCGACAGCTCGAGCTCGAGGCAGCAAGAGAGCGGCTGCAGGAGGCGATGAGTCCGCTGGCCGAGGGAGCGCAGCAGCTTCACGCCGCCGTCTACGAGGCGGCCGCCGCCATCCGTACAGTCCTGCAGAAGCACGGCCGGCTGCCCGGCGGCTCCGCCCGGCGGGCGCGGGAACTGGCCCGCTGGTTCCGTCTGATGAACTGGCAGGGCGACACCGACCTGGATGCGCTGCTCACCGAACTGGAGCACCTCGCCACTCGGCGGACCGGGCGCACGCGGCCCGACCAGGCCGCCCTCGATGAGGTCCTGGGCGATATCGTGGCCCGTTGCTACGCCGACGCGAAAGCGCTCACCGAGTCACACCGGATGGCCGCCCTCGAACTGTAGAGGCGCGCCGCTGCGTTCGTGTCATTCCGCGAGGGGGCCGGCCGTGTCAGTAGGCGGGCCTCCTGGCATTGAGAGGTTGCCATGTATCAGCCAGCATCAGCAGACACCGCCACGCTCGATGCACTTGTGCGCGAGCTCGACATCCTCATCCGCGCCCGCTACCCGCTCATCGCAGTCTCGACCTTCGAGGAGGTGCGTTTCCGTCGCCTGGTCGGCGTCGTGGCGGGCCTGGAGCGGCACAAGGCCAAGGGCTTGTTCCTCTGGAGCCGGACACGGGGCCTGCGCCAGGTGGCCGGTCCTGGCCTCGGGTTGGATGAACGCCCGGTCCCCGACACCGAGGACCCGCTCTCGGTGCTAGACCATATAGCCCAGGCGGATCGGGGGCTCTACGTCCTGTGTGACTACGGCCCCTACCTCGCGTCCTACGGCCAGCCCGAGCCGATACTTGTCCGGCGCCTGCGCGAGCTGGCCTGGGCGATCAAGGCGCGGCCGGTGACGGTGCTTTTCGTCGGGCCGGACTTCCCCGAGCTGTCGGCGCTGGAGAAGGAGGTGAAGACGGTCGAGCTGCCGCTGCCGGACGAGCCGGAGGTGGCGGCACTGCTCGACTTGGAACTCGGCCGGCTGGCGGACAACTCCGACGTGCAGATCGCGGTCGACGGGCGCACCCGTGACCAGCTCGTGCAGGCGCTGCTCGGTCTCACCGAGACCGAGATCGAGAATGCGCTCGCCAAGGCGACGATCGCGTTTCGCGGCATCGGCCCCGCTGCGCTCCCGCTCATTCTCGACGAGAAGCGCAGCGTCATCCGCCAGAGCGGCGCGCTCACCTACAGCCACCCGGAGCCGGCCGACCACCTGGGCGGCTACGCGCACCTGCGGACGCTGCTCGCGGAGGCGGCCGTCACCTTCACGCCGGCCGCCCGCTCGTACGGCGTGGAGCCGATGAAGGGCATCCTGCTCGTCGGCCTGCCCGGGACGGGCAAGGACCTGACCAAGAAGATCGCCGCCGGCATCCTCGGCCGGCCGCTGCTCGACCTCGACTTCGGCGCCGTGATGGGCGAGGGCGGCGGCGTGATCGGTTCGGCCGCAATGAGCATCAAGCGGGCGCTGGCCATCGCCACCACGCTCAAAGGCATCCTCGGCATCTCCGAGTTCGAGAAGGCGGTCGGGGGGCTGCAATCGTCGAACCGGTCGGACGGGGGCGAGACCGCGCGGACCATCGCCCATCTGCTTACCTGGATGGCCGACCAGCAGGAGGTGTTCGTGATCGGGACGGCGAACGACGTGCGCCAGCTCGCGCCGGAGCAGATCCGTCAGGGCCGCTTCAGCCAAGTGGTGTTCGTCGACTTGCCGACCACGGAGGACCGAGCGGACATCTTCCGCGTGCATCTGGCCCGGCGGGGGCGGTACCCCGAGCAATTCGACCTCGACGCGCTGGGGGCGGCGAGCGTCGGGTTCTCGGGCGCGGAGATCGAGGCGGCGGTGAAGGGGGCGCTGCTCGACGCCTTCATGGACGGCAGCCGCGCGGTCACGACCACGGATGTGCTGCGGCGGGTGCGCGCGATTCGCCCGACGTCCGAGGTCAAGCGCGAGGAAATCGAGGCGCTGCGGCGCTGGGCGCGCGAGCACCTGGCGGTCGATGCCGTCCGGGGCCAGCTCGCCGCCGGTGAGCGCCACATCGAGTTGTAACGGGCTGGAACGGAGGCGATCATGAGCAAATACCTGAGCTTCCCAGACGTCATCTTCACGGATCGACGACTGCTCCGCGCCGCGCTGACGGAGCTGGGCTACACCGAGGTGGAGGAGGGCGAGGCGCTGCCGCTCGAGGGCTACCAGGGCGACCGCCGGCCGGAGACGGCGGCGCTCGTCGTCCGCCGCCGGCACCTCGGTTTTGCTTCGAACGACCTCGGCTTCGCCCGCACGCCGCACGGCTACGTGCCCATCATCTCAGAGTACGCCCAGCGCACGCTGCTGGGCGGTCAGTTCCTGGTGCGGCTGCGCACGGCCTACAGCGAGCAGGTGGTGGCGGAGGTGACGCGCAGGCTGCATGGTACCGCCCGCCGCTCGGTCGAGGGATCGGTCGTCAAGATCCGCGTGCGCTACTGAGTTGACGTGAAAGGAGCCACCCATGTCCGAGATCGAGTTCACCATCGACCCAGCGACCGGCCACCTGGAGCTGCACGTCAAAGGTATTGCCGGACCGGCCTGCGACGACGTGGCACGCATGGCCAAGCAGCTCCTCGGCGAACCCGGTCGGGAGCAGACGACGCGGGAGCACTATCTCCGGCCGCAGGTCCGATCCCGGACGCGGCCCGGCGGTGAGGGCGCCTGAACCATGCCCGTCCTCACATGGATCCTCGACCCCACGACGGGCGAGTTGGTCGCCGAAGGGGTGACGGCAGCGGACCTGTCCAGACTGGCCGGCAGCCTTCTCCCGGCACCCCGGCGACTTGACTGCGCCCGGCCGCTTGACAATCCGCCGCTGCCGGCTGCGACCAGCGGCGATGGCGCGCCGCTACGCATTGCTCGCATCTATCACGGGTCCGTGGTGGACGGACCTGGCCGGCGCAGCGTCGTTCAGCTACAGGGCTGTCCGATCCGCTGTCCGGGCTGCCACGTCCCGGAGACCCACGATCCCGCCGGCGGGGTCGTGCTCCGCGTGCCGGACATCCTGGCTGCCCTGCTCGACACGGTAGGTGCGCCGCGCGATGGCGTCACCGTGCTCGGCGGCGAGCCGTTCGCCCAACCGGAGGGATTGGTGTCGCTCCTGCGCGCATTGAAGGCATGCAACCTCCACACCGTCGTCTACAGCGGCTACACACTTACGGTGCTCGTGCAACGGCGCGAGGGGTCAGTCCACGAGGCGCTGCGCCTCACAGATCTCCTGATCGATGGGCCGTATGTGGCGACGCTCGCGACCGGCGCCGGCCGCTGGCGCGGCTCACGCAACCAGCGGCTCATCCCCCACCCCGGCCGGCACCTCACCACCCGGGCGGCCGACGCGCACCAGATCATGAACTGCACGGCAACGCCTGATCGACCAGCTGTCGGTCCTCCGCCGCACTCTGAGCGATTTGTCTTCGTGGGTGAACGACGGTCCCGGCGCGCGATCCAGATAGGCGTGCGCTGGGAGGATGGGCGACTCGCCGCGCGGACGCTGCACGAGGCGCTACGCGCCGCAGGCATCGACCCGCACCGGCAGCTCTATCTGAACCTCTACTCGGAGGACGCCGACGGCCAGGGTGTCATCGAGTCAGCGACACTGCGGCGGCTCCAGCGGCTCGCGGATGTCGGCGTCGTGATCGTGGGCATGGGTCGTCTCGTGCAGGCCGCGCTGGCACGAGCGGGTGTGCCGCACCTGCGGCTCGTGCATCCCGCTGCCCGCGGCGCGATCCGTGCCCGTGCCGCCTATCACGCGCATGTCGCTGCTGTGCTTGGCAGGCACAGCAACGATCGTCGCCACGCATGACCGGATGTGGCAGCCCACGCCCCGAGCCGACATCGCGCGCGTGGCAGGTCGCGAGACGATGGGTCTCGTTCACCTGTCCCACCGCTGTCCTTCGAAGGGACCGCTCCGACTTGGAGCGGCCCCTCCCACTGTCCGAACAGGAGTACGCCGATGAACCGAGCATTCGCCACAGGCGAGATCTCGCCCGCCATGGCTATCGCAGACGTCCGTGATGCCGCCGACATCTGTGGTTGTGTCCCCGCTCCCGCCTCGCGAGCCGGTGAGGCGATCAGCACGACCGGGGACGAAGCACTGCGCATCGTTGACCCGCCAATGCCTCACACCGCGCACGCAGCCGCTGCATCTGCGGCCGTCCGGCCATCGCGCGCGCTGAAGCTCGTGATGACCGTGCAGCCGCGTGCGGAGGAGCCCATCGCGGTGCTTCTGGCGGTCGGCGCCGACGGCTGTGACCCACTCATCCGCTCGATTGCGGTCGATGACCTGCACGCGGCGCTCGCGGCGCTGATCGAACTCGTCGCTGAAGCGGAGGCGCGCTGGGCCGATCAGCCCCGCTATCCGATGGTCGCAGCGCAACCGGCCGGGAAACAGCCAGCGCGTCGGCAGCAGCCCAGCCAGGCTGTCGAGCTAGACGCCGGCACGCCAGCGACCACCGTCGCCGCGGCTGCGCACCGGTCCGACCCTCCCGACCCGCCGCACGAGGAGCCGGGCGTGGAGGAGCCGGTGACGACCGCACAGCTCTCGCTCTTCGAGCACGAGTGACCAGGAGGACCGGATGGTACGTCACTTTATCTACGACGGGCGGGAGTTTCCCGACCCCGACCCGCGCCTCCCCGTCGAGGCGGTGCGCCGGCAACTGGCCGAGTTCTTTCCCGAGCTTACCAACGCCGATACGCGCGAGGAACAGCGGGAAGGAGATACCGTCTACACCTTCACGCGCCGGATCGGCACGAAGGGCGCCCGCCGACGTCGCAGCATCATCGCCATCCTCCGCGGCGTGCCGGCGACCTACCTCGCCGTCTACGCCCTCGCGGCCGAGCTCCTCGACGCCTGCGGCGAGCTCGATCTTGATGCGGTCGCCGTCCGTCAACCGGAGCTGAACCTTGCCGTCGCTGAGGCGGACGCGTACGCGCGAGCGACCCGCCAGGCGGTGCAGGCGCTGCAGGGCCTGCTGCGGTGATCGCCAGCCTCCGCGCGCTGGGGGAGGTGCTGCGACGGCTGCCGGTGCGCCCGACGGCCGTCACAGACCTGCTCCGCGACCAGACCGCCGCCCTGGCCCTTCGCGACCTCGTGCGCGACCTCTTTCCGGACGCGGAAGCGGCCATCCTTGCGGCCCGATCGGACGGGATGAGTCGGGAGCAGGCCCGTGTCTGGACGTTCCTGCGGCATGTGGAGCAGCATCTCTTCCCGGTGTATGAGCTGGACGAGTACGAGCAAGTGCTCTGTGGCATTCCCTTCATCCGCCACGGCTGGTCCCTTGATCGCTTCCACGACCTCGACCTGGCGCCCGGCGAGTTGCTCCTCTTCGCGCTCTGCGCCCAGCCGTTCGCGGCCGGCTTCGACAGCCGCGTGCCGCTGCTCGACGCTGCAGCGGCGCATGTCCCCCGCCAGCTGGTGGCGGAGATCCCTGCGGATGGGTTCACGCCGGCCGAGCTCCACGCCCAGCTCGACGACACGCCCTACGCAGCGACAGCCGCGTTCGCCGACTGGCTCTGGGGCGCCACGGGCACTGCCTTTCTCGACCTCGACGACGAAGTTGAGGTCAGCGACGCGGACTGGACGCGCGAGACCGTCGCGCTGCTCGCGGCGCAGTGGGAGCAAGCGCGCGCCATCCTCGATCGGATCGACGCCCTCGCCCGCTGGCTCGAAGATGACCCGCTGACCCACTTCAGCCGGCTCCTTGATGCGGCGCTCGGCCGCGACCCGCACCAGGAATACCTGCGCATGAGGAGGCTCCATGTCTGTGAGATCACGGAAGCAGGGATCGTCCCTATCTCTCGCGATGAACCCAACGCCATCGCCCTACCAGTGGTCGGTGCCCCCTGAGGTAGAGGTTGACGAGGATCCGCTGCGCCTCCGCCTCGACTTCCATGAGGAGAGTGTGCTCCTCCACGACTACGCGCGCGGCATGGTCCAGGTGCGGCTCGTCTCCGCGCTCGACGTTGCCCACGCCCTCGCCCGGGAACTCGACCTCGACACGGGGCTGCTACCCTGCGAGGCGCTCTGGTGGGCGAAGACCGCAGTCGGCACGCGGGTCGCCGTCTGGCGGGAGCCGCGGATCTGGACCGTGCGACTGCGGGAACGCGTCGACGCCCCGCCGCGGCGCCTGCGCCTGCCGATGCCGGGGCTGGTCTTCGTCTGTCTGCCGGCACGGCAGGCGCCGTACGTCTTCGCCGCGCCGGCTCGGCCCCGCACGCTGGAGGACCAGCTCTACCGCTGTCCGACCTACAATGTCTTCGCCTCGGGCCGTGTCTGTCCCGGCTCCCACACATTCCCGGCGGACCCCGCCCGCGTCCCGGAGGCGTTCTTCGAGAGCCACTTCTCAGCGACCGTGGACACGGCCCGCGAACGGTCGCGGCGCTACGCCGACGATATCGGTCGTCTCTGGGCAGAGCTCGACGGGCAGCGCGCCTATCCGCTCGATGACCTGGTGCCGCACGTGCGGGTAGCTGAAGCGATGAAGGTGGCAGTGTAGCCATGACGCTCGTTGGGTATCTGGTCTACCACGGTGGGACACCACCGCAGCACGGCCGTGCCTACGACTATGTCCTCGCGGGTGACGGCCTCTCCATCGCCGCCGAGAGCCGCCATCTACGAGCCCGTGTGCCGGTCGCAACGACGACGATCCGCGGCTTGCCGCCGCTCCATCCGTTCTTCGCGATGCGTCATGGTCGTCTCCCACAGGCTATCTGGAACGCGATCGTCGCCACGATGCGAAACCATGTTGACCGGGAGATCCTAGTCGCTGTCGTCGTGCAAGACTCGAGGTACCGGCTCGTGCGACCACCGCAGGTGGGTGCGCCGCACCGCGTCCTGTATCGGCCACCAGCGGACGCGCTGCTGGAGATCCACTCGCATGGCCACCACCCGGCTCGCTTCAGCCCGACGGACGACGCCGACGAGCAGGGGTTCCGCGTCTACGGCGTCGTCGGCTGTCTGGACACGGACCAGCCGGAGGTGGCACTGCGCGTCGGCGTCTACGGCCACTTCCTCTCGCTGCCATGGGAGGCCGTCTTCGCCGGCGATCGAAGCGGGATCTGGGACGCCGCGGTGGCGTCGGCCGATGTCTGGGACGGTACGGATGAGCTACATCATTGACCCGACACCGAGCGTCGCCGAGCATCGCTGGACCGCCGGCGGCGCGGCCCTGGACGCCACGATCGTGCTGGTGGGTTGCGGCGGCACGGGTGGCTTCCTCGCCGAAGCTGTTTGCCGGCTCCTGCTCGATCGACACGCTGCGCTCTACCTTGTGGACATGGACCGGGTTGAGCCGCACAACCTCGCGCGGCAGGCGTTCGATCGTGGTGACGTTGGTCGCTTCAAAGCCCAGGTGCTAGCCGAGCGGCTCGCCCGCCGCTTTGACCGGCCGGTCGGCTACTCGGTCCTGCCCTACGAGCGCGACCTTCACACGCAGGTCTTCGGTGCGGTCCAGAGCCGCCTCAATCTCCTGATCGGCTGCGTCGACACCGCCGCCGCGCGCCGCGCAATCGCGGCAACGCTCGACGATCGCCCCTGGAGCCCTGCCTCCACGCAGTCCGTCCCGCCCATCTGGTGGCTCGACTGCGGCAACGGGCGGAATACCGGTCAGGTCCTGCTCGGCAATGTAACCCGTTCGGAGGGACTGCGGCGGGCGTTCGACCCGTCGCGCAATCACTGCCGGGCGCTGCCGGCGCCGAGCCTCCAGCGGCGCGATCTGCTGGACGCGCCACCGGCCCCCGCGCCGCAGCCAGACTGCGCCGAGGCGATCGCTGCTGGCGACCAGGGCCCGACGATAAACCAGGTGATCGCCGCCATCGCTGCGGCGTACGTCGAGAAGCTGCTGGTGGGCACCTGCTCCTGGATGGCAAGCTACATCGACCTCGACGATGGCACGCTCCGCTGCGTTCCGGCCGATCCGAAGGCCGTCGCGAGCGTGGTCAATCTGCACCCCAACGCCGTCGCCCCACCGCTTGGCCGTCAATGACCGCAACGGCCTTCGCACCCATTTGATCTGAAAGGAGAGTAGCAACCGTTCGTTTGGCTGTACGCACGCTCGCAGAGATGTGAGCGTTCAGCGACGCTGCACAGGCAGCAGCACGGGGTTTCCCTGCAGGCGCGCATCACAAGGAACCCGGCTGTTTCAACCACGAGGACTGTGAGAAGAGACCGGCTCATCCACGGCGACTGAACGTGCTTGTGGATGAGTCGGTCTTTTTTTTTGTTGTCTAGAGAATCCCGCTCGCGAACTTCCCATTCACTCGTCTTCTCGTATCCGAGTGCTAAACGCCGGCTGCGTGGTACATCTCATGGGGAGCGTGCCGCTGCAGTGTCTGATTCCTCGAAGGTCACGCGATCGCCGACCGCCGTTGCGGTCGCCATTATGGTGCCGGCTGGGAACTCCAGTGCCGAGTGCGCTCGGCGACTCCCCCACACGCACCGAAAGGGTCGCATAGTGGCTTCGGTTCGTACCACGGAGCCGTTTCGATCGAGGAAGAGCACGTCGATTGGAAACCGCAGAAACAGGGTGTGGACCGCGAAGCAGGGGGTGATGTGTAATCCCTCCCCTGGGCCGAGCGTGGCACGCCCGATCAGGCCGGCCATCCGAGACCAGGGATTGGCGGCTTGCCGCACGTCCATGGCAAGGACGATCTGGCGTGTTCGGTTGACCACTCTCATCCTCTCCACCCTTTCGTCCGTCGCACGACCAATACCTCTGACCGCCACCCGAGGGCCAGTCACTCCTCTCGGGTCGAGCATATCGAGAGCAAGAGCCGCCTGCCAGCGCGCTGCGCTGGCATCGCGATCGTCGAGCTGTATCGAGCATGGCGCTTGGTCAGGTCAGACGCGATCGTGCCCTCGCGTGCGCAGAGGATGGGTTCAGTTCGACGAGCAGATTGAAGTGGATCGCGCGGAACCACGCACGCCATCGAGCCATGATCGCGCCATGCATGGCGCGATCATGGCTCGATCCTGGCGCATTGCCTAGGTCGATGGTTGCCGCAGCCGGTATGCCATCCGCCACCCCCGCCCACCGATGCCCTCCAAGAAGCCCCGCGCCACCAGATCGGCCAAATCCCGTGTCGCCGTTCGTTCCGACGCACCGGTGAGATCCGCGTAGGCTCGGCGGGCGATCGCGCCGTGTTCGCGCGCGTAGAGCAGCCCGCGGTACTGGCGTTCGCTGATTTCGCCCTGCTCAAGCAGTGCGCGCAGGGGGTCCGAGGGGACCGCTACGCCCTCGCGCGGGGCGATGCTGCGAAAGGTGATGACGAAGCTGAAGCCGTCCTCCCGGAACTCCGGCTCCGGCAGGCCCAACCGGGCCATCTCCTCACGCATCCGGCGGATGCCCAGCCCCACCTCCTCGATGTACCCCAGTTCGAGCAGGACTCTGGCGATGACGCGATTGCGCGAGAACTGATCGTATCCCAGCCGTTCGAGTGTGACCGGCGGCGGCAGTTTGCCGGGGCTCCAGATCTCCAACCGGTCGTCGAACATGAACAGACGGACCTTCGCCCCCTCAAGCGACCAGTCGCGGTGGGCGAGGGCGTTGGCGATTGCCTCGCGCACGCTGTAATTTGGGTACTCGGACACGTCCACCCGTCGCACGCCCTCCATCCGGGGCACAAGCCGCCGGTTGCGGGCGACAAAGGCGGATCCCTCGTCGATGACCTGCGGCAATGGCCCAACGATATCTGCTCAGTCGCGGAGGTCTGCAGCTTGGTGCCGACCGTAGAAGAACGCACACTTGAGAGTTGCCGACGGCAGGCGGTCCTGAGGGCGCGCGCCGAGCAACAATAGCCCAGCCACGGTGGGAACCACCCCATCCGCAGTACGAGCGGCCAAGCCGAGGTTCACGAGCAGCCGCGCACGCTCAGTGGCGTCGGACGGCTCCGGCAGCCGACGAGCCTCCGTGAGAAAGCGGAGAAGCGTCCGAGTGTCCAGTTCCGCGAGGTCAGCCTCCGGCACCGGCAACCGCTCATACTGGACGCGGCCCGACTCGAAGAGGAGTTGGCTCACTTCCTCCCGCGTCGCTTCGTGCACGTCCGCGTCGATCCGCACGTAGACGCGGCCGTTGGCTCGGTAGGGCTTGTCTCGGCCGTCGGAGATGTGCACCACCAGCACATCGCGCCCTTCCACGGTGAGGTGCTCCACGCCGATCGGAACCGCCGGCTCACAGTTGTGGCGCGAGACATTGACCACCCACTGACGCCAGGCACCGGGATTGGGCATGGTGCGGATGTGGCGTGTGATGTGGGGCGGCTGCTCATACCAGAGCCCCAAGAGCGCGCCATCGTCCCCGACGCCCAGGAGGATCGTTCCGCCCCCACTATTGACCAGTGCCACGATCGCCCGGGCGATGTCGGCGCTGTCCGCCTCTGCGGCCTTGAACTCGGTCCGCTGGCCTTCACCTCGTTGAATGAGAGCTTGGAGTTCCGCTTCCGTCACACGTATCTCTCACTGCCGCCACGCGATCGTATCCATGACCACACAGGCTGGACGCGCGGCCGCCCGTCCATCTGCAATGTACTCGATGAATGGTCCTGCCCGTCACACCGTCGCGCGGACTCTGCCGGTTTCGTCACAACGAAACCTCCCCTTTTCGCACATGCCCGTATGGCTACGCTCGCGCGCGGTATGTCCTAAGCTATCGCGACGAGGCCAGTGGTGAATAAGGATGATGACCGGAGACGAGGCCAACGCTCAGCCATCCGCATCGCTTCTGGCCGCCCTCTTCGGTAGCGGCTCCCTTGAGGGTGTTCGTATCGCGTCTGCTGTTCCCACATCCTTCGGAACTATCCCCGACTATCCTGGGCACGGCTCAAATGTACCGTTGTGCCTGATTGACACAGAGGGCACAATCCGCATCTCCTAGACCCGCCCTGCATCGTCCCTGCCATCTCCAGAGATCGATGCGTCGTCTAAGTCTGACCCCTGCCCTCCCGAGGAGATCAGCGACATTGCCGCGTCGTGGGGCGTCCAATTCTATCTGATCACGCCGCATGCAGATTCTCCCGGCGAGCCTGAACCAGAAGTGAGACTCGATGACCCGATGTCGTTGAGTCATCAGGTACTGGCCATCCGTCTGAGCTCCCAGCATCAGAAGTACCTGTCCCCTCCGGTCGGAGTGTGGACGCGCCGCCAGTGCCCGAGGCCGCTTTCCCCCTTGAAGCGGACGACGAGCTGTGGAACGACCCGCTTGCTGAAGCGGACGCCGTTCTGAGCGCCTCGGCATCGGCTCCGGTCACAACCTTCGCGATCTACTGGATGTTGTACGCGCCGAGCTGCTCACCGAGCGATTGCTGCAGCAATGCCTCGCCGGCCTCGCGGATCGCTGTGCTAACCTTCGGTTGCTCGTGCTCGACGCGCTCCGCGTCGCAGACCGTGGGCTCGTCGCGAATCCAGTGGAGACGGCACTTCGTGTACTGAATGAGCGCGACTCTTCCGTGCCCGACGCTGGCTTCGTGGACCTTCATTCGGAGCTTCTCTTCCGGCATGACCTGTCGGCGTTCCGGCTTCTGACGCATGAAGAGCAGCACAGAGGGGAGGGCTAAGCGCTGTGGCGAGCCCACGTTTCGTGGCCGGAGCCATCCCCGAGCGCTTTGTGGAGGTTGATGCCGCGCGGCTGCTGCTTATCCTGATGCGCTTCGGCGAGCCGATCGATGCCGACGTACGGCGACTGCCCTGCTTCCCAAGCTACGAAGTCGTCCGCCACTTCACCCCCGAGTACTACCTGCAGAAGCTGGATTTCCTCCTCCGATATCCGGGCTACTTGGCGTACGAGCTGACCGAGCTCCATCGCTTGGGTGTCGACACGGCTCCGAACCGGCACGAGATGATGGAATTGGTCCGGTCGGTGCTGCGAGATCGGGAGCCGGAACGCCTGACCGTGCCGTTCCGGAAGTTCTGGCGCGGGGCGTACGAGCGGCTGGACGACGTGGAGGCGTGGTGGTATGCCCGACAGCTCGTGTACACGGTTCTCGAGCCGAAGGGCAGTGCCCGGCCACAGAAGCACTATTTTCTGACCGCGCTGGCCGAGGTTGAGGCGCAGCGGCTCGTTGCAGCGGTCGAGCAGGCCCGTTGGTACGCGCAGCGCATGGACACAATTTATCGTTTCTTCGGGGGCCTCTCTGCTGCCCGCATTAAGGAGCTTCAGTACAGCCACGAACCCTATCGGCAAGCACAACTGAATGAGATTATTCCCGACCTCCCGCCGAAGGAGATCGTGCAGAACTTCGCCCGCGTGTTTGGCGAACCGCTGGGGGTGGACCTTGAATGAGCTTGTGGCTAACAATGCCGCTGGCATCGGAACCGGCGGGGATGACCCGGAAGCAGTGCCTGTCACCGCTGAGACACTGGCCGACGCGGTGTACGCCAGCTTCTCGCAAAAGAACCGGGAGCGTATCACTCGCGACGACATCGCGAGCGTCATCGGCGAACTGAGGCTCGATGAGGGACGATCTGCCCATCGGTCCCCAAGCCTGCGGATCCGGCGGATGCGGTTCGCTGGCGAGAAGCGCCTGCGCGACCGGCCGACGGAGCCGTTCGTGTACGACCAGACGTTCGCACCCGGCGTGAATGTCATCTGTATCCCGGACAATGAGGTCGGCAAGTCGTCCGTCCTGAAGACGATTAGGTACGCCCTCACGGGCGACAACGGCGACTACGACGCCGACGTTCGCTCCTGGATCAACGACATCTGGCTCACCTTCGCGCTCGACAGACAGGAGTTCACCGTACTGCTCTCCACGCGTGGCGGCAGCCCGCGAGCGCTCCTCGTGCCCGGGGAGGAACTCCGCCCAATCGAGATCGTGGCCGAGGAAACCACGCTGGCCCTGTTCGATGTCTCCGGGGCGGAGGCCATTAAGGGCGAGTTGCAGCGATTCTTCTTCCAGCGCCTTGGGCTGGGTCCGTTGTCGTGGACGCAGCAGGATCCGTCGGTGCGAGGCGGCGTGGCCGTGCGGAGCACCAGCTGGCTGACCTACTTTCAGGCGCTGCAGATTCCGGACGCCGGCGACCGCTACCTGCTCTGCGACTCCCAGCACGCCATGGGCAACCAGGATGGGCTCATCCTCTCGGCCTTCCTCGGCCTGCACCTCGTCGAGCCGCTCAACCAGCTCGGGCTGGAGGCCTCGCGGGCGAGGAAGGAGGTAAAGGTCAAAGAGCAGCTCACCGCTGAGCAGGTTGAGCAGGCGAAGGCGGAGGTTGTCCGACTCGACACCGAGCTTCAGGCCGTCCGGACCCGTCTCAGAGAACTCGACGCCGTGCTCGCTACACGCCGGCGGGCGGTCGAAGGCGGTGAGCCTGCTCAGCGTCTGGTAGCCGTGCAGTCGGCTCTGGTGGAGAAGGGCAGTGAACGGGCCCACCTGGAGGCGGAGCGCGAGGACTTGAACCGGACTCTCCAGCGGCGCCGTGCCCGCGAGCGCCAGCTTCGGGAGGCCGTCGCCCTGCAACTGCATTTCACCGGCTTGGAGGTGAGTCTCTGTCCGAACTGTGACGCCACCGTCGACTCAACCGCGGTAGAGCGGGAACAGGCGGAACACCTGTGCAGACTGTGTAGCAGACCAGCCCACACGGCCAACCCAGTGGAGGTTGCCACGCTCGAGGCAGAGGCGGACGCCGTGAACCGCGAAATCAGCGAAATGGTTGGCGCCCGAGATGGAATCACCTCGCGGCTGGCGGTACTCCGTCGAGAGCGCGAAGCCCTCACGGCGGAGGTGGGAACGCTCCAGGAGGCCGCGCAGCGCGGGATCGCCTATGCCCTGCCGACAGCAGAGGAGGAGGTCGAGCGGAGCGGTCTGCATGAACAGGTCGGTCGGCTGCAGGCCGAACTGGCCGTGGCCCGGCGGCGGGCAGAGCCGTCAGTGCCCGACGAGGAGAGCGACGTTGAGCTTCGCGTGCGTGTGGTCGAGAAGGTACGCGAGGTTCTTGGGAAGGAAGCGGCCAGGCGAAACCGGGCCTTGCTGGAGCGCCTGAGCACTCTCACCCAGAAGACGGCGCGCACGATCGGCGCCGAGAGCATTAGCGACGTTACCTGCTCGCCGCTGGGCAAAGTTGACCTGCGGAAGCATGGCGAGCGCGTCAGCTTCTTGGGCATCCAGAACGAGGGCGAACGCTTGCGGATCAAACTGTCGTTCTTCCTGGCGATAATGCGCTTGGGACGCGAGCCGGGCCTCGGCCGTCATCCCAGGTTCCTTCTGGTCGATCAACCCGGCTCGGGAGAGATGGTGCGAGAGGACTTCGAAGCACTGGCGGAGATCTTCCACCGCGTCGACGACGAACTGGCGGAGGAAGTGCAGATCATCTGCTGCACTGCTCGGCCGGAATTTGACGCGGCCACAGCGCCCAACAAGGTGTACGGCGCGCAGAATCCGCCGTACGCCTTCTAGAGACGGAGAGTCGTTGTGGCGGAGACACCACCGGCTGAGGTCGCAGCCCTTCCCCGGACCGCGGGCGCCGTCGATTGGGCCGCGGTACATGGGCACCTTCGCGCCGCGCCCGAGGGCGACGAGGTTGACGATCTGATCGACGCCCTGACCGAGGAGGTCTTTGAGGGGAACGTGACCGTCGAAGCGATGCCCTGCCTGGTCGATGCCGTTCGCCGCGCGTGCAGCGATCTCAGCCGCCGCAGCGCCGCTCTGGCCCTGTCGATTGCGGCGCCCGCCGACGATGCGGGCGCCGTGGAGACCCTCGTAGACACCCACCGGCGCGCGGCCGGACACCCCTTCCTCGAAGCGGCGCTCCTCGATGCCTTGGGCCTGTTCGCGGTGCGGAGCCCGCTGGCACGGGCGCACCTTTCCGCGCTGCTACTTGGCCTGCGCGCAGAGGGTCCGCGATACGTGCTCGTGAAAGCGGCGCAAGCGATCTGACGTCTCGATGCGGTGCGGCCGGACCCGGATCTGCGGGCGAAGCTGCAAGAACTCGCATCGGCCGATGATCCGGCCGTGCAGGCGGAGGCACGCTATCAGCTCGCTCTGGCGAGCCTCGCCGACGCGCTGCTGGCCGATGATCAAACAGCGCTCCGTGCACGTCTCGCCGCCGTGCGGGCCGCCTTCGCCCGTGCGAAACGCAGCGAGGAGCACCGGCCCGATGCGGCCGTGTTCGTGCGGCTGCTGGACATGCTACTGGCCTTCCTGGAACTCGATCGCGACCAAGCAACCGCGGTGGGCCGACTGAACCAGCTCGCCGGGGATCTCGACAGCGTCCTCACGAGCCTGGTGCCGCACGATTGGCACGGTTATCGCTCGCCGCGCGCCACGTTCCTGGCCCGGCATATCCTCTGCATCGCCGACGCGCTGCGGTGCGCGTCGGAGGCCGCGGGCACGGCCGAGGAGTGGACCAACTTCGCCGCGGCCTTGGAGGAACTCGCCCGCCTCCACGCACAGATCCGTGCGGATGAGACGATCGCAGCGGGCGACGGGCGGCTGTCTACCTCCCTGGGCGGAATTGCCGACGCCGTCTTCGCCGCCAGCCTGGGACCGTTGCTCGGCCGGGTGGTCCAGCAGCGCCGCCTCGCGAGAATCACCGCGGATTACGTGCTGGCCCATGGCGAGGATGGGATCGCACGAGGCCTCCGTGCCCTCGCAGAGGCGGCCGCGGCGTATGTCATGGATGCCGCAGTTGTCGCTGGACTTGAGGGGCAGCTCGCTGACCTCGCGAAGCGGGTTGGGCGCTCCCCAGGTGTCCTGCTGGCGGAGCTCACCGAGGCGATGCGAGAACGCCGCGTAGCGCGATGGGCCGAGGAGATCGGGCTGGCACCGACATCGCTCCCCGTCGAGCGCCCAGACCTCTATGGGGACGACCCCTCCGTCGATGAGGTCGTTCGCCCGCTGCTCCACCAAATCGCCGAACGCCTGCTGGACTACCCACTGCCGAAGTGGGCCCGGCTGGTCGATGCGCTGGTTAGCGTGGTCAAGTTCGTGCACTACGTGCGCGACCGGATGCCGCGATACATCCTGTGCGCGGAGGACGGCGGCCTCGGACAGGTCGCGTCGGAGCGTGACCTTCAGGATGGCCTCTTCGAGTGGCTCCGGCAGGCGTTTGGTCGAACGGCCGTCTACGAGCTCGCACGGAGCGGGGGCGGACGCCCGGACACCGGTGTGGTATTTTCCGAAGCTCGGTTTCCGGTAGAGGCGAAGCACGAGTTCGCCTCCGTAGTGCCCGAGCACGTGCGAGAGAGCTTCGTGGCGCAGTCTGACGTGTACGCCACAGCGGCCGACCGGGTGTCCTTCCTGATGATCCTCGACCTACGCGCCGTCAACGCCGCGGGCCACCGCGACCGGCTCAGGGCCAAGCGCAGGGCTGGGGAAAACCCGGTGACGGCGGCGCTCTACCACCTGCGGGACAGCTTCTGGGTCGAGAGTCTACCGGCCGACCCGGAGATTCCTGACGCCACGAGTAAGGTCGTGGTTGTCGGCCTCATCCCCGGAAACCGGCCGCTCCCATCCAGCACGTCGACGTACAGTAAACGCCCGGCATCCGCGCGGCGCGAGCGCGCGGCAACGGAGCGTGCCCAGAACGGCCCTCGAGTGGGTCCGAGTGGATCACGCCGCGGCAAATAAGTGAGGCGCGCCACTAGCGCAGATCTGACAGTTTGCGACGCGAAATCCGGACCTGACGAACCAGGTTCAGAAGCAGCGTCCCGAATCTGAACTGGCGGATCTACGCTTGCATTGGGTCAAGATCGCGCCATCCGTGGCGCGATCTTGACCCGATTGTGACCCAATGCCTAGGCGTTGTTCCCATCGAGGTAGTTGACGAGGATGTCGAGTGGGGCGCGTCACTGGAGTGCAGAGTGGGCCGATGTTAGTTGTACGCCCGGAGCCACCGAAGTAGGACGGCATGGCGCTGTGCGTTGGTGGGATAGGGGTAATGATAGGCCCACTCAGTCAGGGCTGTCTGGATGAAGCGCTCGGCCTTGCCGTTGGTCTTGAGGCCGATACGGTTGGGTGCGTTTGTGACGTATGCCCAGTTCGTGTAGGACGTCCTGAAAGGCACGGGAGTACATGTAAGCGAGGCCGTTGTCATTCAGCACCTGTTCGATCGTGCCGATGCCGTGAGTGGCCAAGTAGGCGGTGTAAGCTCCGACATTGAAGTAGGCCGTGTGCCGAAATAAAAGTAGGCCACACGCGCCGGTGCCGTAGCGTTGCCCTCAGCATCAGCTGGGGAGGCAAGGAGTGTTACGGCCAATGGAACGGAGCGCGATCCACCTCCTGCACAAGCGTGGCCAAAGCCAGCGCCAGATCGCCCGCGAGTTGGGCTACAGCCGGGTGACGGTCGCCCGCGTGCTCATCGAGCCGCCCGACCGCTCACCGAGTCGCCGGCGGCGCCGGTCGATTACTGACCCGTACCGCGCGCAGATCCAGCGGTGGCTGCGGGAGGGCCTCACGGCGGCGCGCATGCTGGAGCTTGCGCGGGCGGATCCTGCCCAGCCCTATACTGGCGGCCATTCGGTCTTTCGTGGTGCGGTACAACAGGAGCGGCTGGCATAGGCCCACGCGGCGGCCATCGCCGACGTGCCGGTGCGCTTCGAGGGACTACCGGGCGAGTACCTGCAGGTCGACTGGGGCGAGGTGCGTCGCTTTCCCTTTGCCCAGCAGCGCCCCGTCACCCGCTACTTTCTCGCCTGCCGCCTCAAGCACAGCCGCTGGAGCTTTGTTCGCTTCACGAGCGACATGCGTCAGGAGACGCTCTTCCGCGGCTTGGTCGAGTGCTTCTGCGCGTTGGGTTGGGTGCCGTGGGTGCTGGTCTTCGACAACATGAAGACCGTGACCAGCGGCCGCGATACCCAGCACCAGCCGATCTGGACCCCGGCGCTCCTCCAACTCGCGCACGAATTCGGCTTCCATCCCGAGGCATGCACGCCGGGAGCGGGCAATCAGAAGGGGTCGGTGGAGTCGCTGGTGAAGTGGGTGAAGGGCAGTTTTCTGAGCGGCCGCCTCTTCACTGACGATGCGGACCTGGCGGTGCAGCAGGCCGATTGGCTGGAAATGGTCAACACACGACCGTCCAGCGCCACCGGTGTGCCGCCGCTAGAGCGCCTGACCGAGGAGGCAGCGCGTGGCGATCGTCTGCCGCCCACGGCGCACGATTACGGCTTTCTGCACCCGGCGCGGGTCCGGGCGGACGCCTCCGTGGCGGTGCTGGGCAACCAGTACTCGGTGCCCGTGCTCCACGTCGGTGCACCGGTGACGGTGCAGGTCCATCGGGAGCGGATCGCCATCTGGCACGATACCGTCTGCCTGCCAGCGCATACTCGTGCCCCGGATGGCGCCCATCGGCGGGTCGTCGACCCGGAGCACTTCACGCCGCTCTTTGGCCGCAAGCCGCGGGCGCAGGTGATGCTCTATCGCGCCGCCCTGCTGGAACTCGGCGACGTCGCCACCCGCTACGTGAGCGAGGTATCACGACGGCAGCGGGCGCGGCTGCGGGAGGAGGTGCTCGCGCTCCACGCGCTCGTGACCGCGCACGGCGTCTCGGCGGTGCTCACGGCGATGGCCCAGGCCGAGCAGGTGAATGGCTACAGCGCCGCGTACGTCGCCGCCCTGCTGGCCGCCCCCGCCGACCGAACAGGGTCGCTCGTGACCGCCCCGCTCCTGGTCCTGCCCGGCGTGCCCCGCCAGGGCGAGGTCGACCGACAGCTGAGCCACTACGAAGCCTACGTCCAGCGCAGTGGCGTCACTCTGCTCGCCGGGGAGGTGCCGGCATGAGCGGACGCGCGACGACGCTGCTGTCCCACCTCGGTTTCCATGCCGCCGCGGCCGTGCTCCCGGCCTGGCTGGAACGCGCCGCCCGCGAGGAGGTCAGCTACGAGGATTTGCTGGTCGGGGTCCTGGAAGAAGAGGCGGCCGCCCGCGAGAACGCCGAAACCCACCGCCGGCTGCGGCAGGCGGGCTTTCCCTTCGCCGCCAGCCTCGAGCAGTTTGACTTCCGCTTCCGGCCGGAACTGAAGCGTCAGGTGGTGCTGCGCTATCTCGACCCGACGTTTGTGGAGCAGGCGCGCTGCCTGACGCTGATCGGCGCACCGGGCTTGGGCAAGACGATGCTCGCGATCGCCGTCGCCACCAAGCACGTCCAACTGGGGGCGAGTGCCCGCTTCATCACCGCCCAGAGTCTCGCCAACCAGCTGGGGCGGGCAGCGACGGCGACCGGGCGGCAGCGGCTGCTCCGCCCGCTCTTGCGCTGCGACGTGCTCGTGCTCGATGAGCTCGGCTACCTGCCCACCGAGCCGGCCTTCGGGCCGGCCCTCTACGAGATCATCGCCGGGCGCTATGAACAGCGGCCGACGATCATCACCTCCAACAAGAGCCTGACCGAGTGGGCAAGCATCGTCCAGGACGTGAGCTTGGCCGCCGCCGTGGTGGACCGCATTCTCCATCACGGCGACGTCTTCTATCTCAAGGGTCCCTCCTGGCGCGTCAAAGATCGCATGCCGGAGGGCAGCAGCCTCGGGGAGGCACCAGCGTAGTGGATCACTTTTATCCCGGCGCCTGGCCTACTTGCTCGTCGGCGCTCACAACCCAAATCCTTCCATGAGGTTCCAACCGTAGTTGGCGCCGGGCAGAATCCGATTGACCTCCTCCCAGCCGACCTCGCCCACATCACCCGCCCACAGGTCGCCGGTGAGCGCATCAAAGCTGAAGCGCCAGGGGTTGCGCAGGCCATAGGCATAGATCTCGGACCGGGCGGCGGGGACGTCGACGAAGGGATTGTCCGCGGGGATGCGGTAGGCATCGTCGGTGACGTCAAGCCGGAGAATCGCCCCATACAGCGTGCCCAATTCCTGGGCAAGCCCCAACGCGTCGCCCTCCGACCCGCCATCGCCGAAGCCGGCGTAGAGATAGCGATCCGGTCCAAAGGCGAGCTGGCCGATGTTGTGCGTGCTGGTCGGTTGTGGTAGCTCAAGGAGGACCACCTCGCTCTGGGGGTTGAGCTGGCCGTCGTGGACCTGGAAGCGGGCGAGGACGCTCCGCCGTGGCGCCCCTGCCGCATAGGCGAGATAGAGACGCCCGTCATCGCGATAGTCCGGGGAGAAGGCGAGCCCGACCAGACCCTCCTCGAAGTCCGGCTCGGCGATCAGGCGGTCGCCGATGTCTCCCAGCAGGGTAGGCCGCGCTTCCCCAGACAGCGGCACCCGCCAGATGCGGCCGCCTTGGGTGGGCACCACCGCCACATCCGCCGAGTCAGGGAGCAGGGTGATGCCGACGGGTCGGTCGAAGCGGCCCTCCGGCACCAGCGGCACGAGGGCGTAGGGCACATCGGTCGTTGTCGCGGCGTACCGGCGCGCCGGATCGGGGCCGGTCTGCACGCGCTGGAGCAGGACCAGCCCCCCGAACAGGAGCACGCCGACCCCACCAACCAGAGCGATCACCCAGCGTCCTCCCGGTCGGGCAGCCATCCATCGATAGCCCATCGTGTGCCGTAGCTCCTGCTTTAACCACCCCGCTCACACCAATTCGATCGCCGGAGCCCGCTGCCGGTTCCATTCTGCCATTCTGCCCATCGCCCCGCCTGTTCCTCGGCGGACAGCCGAGATGGTATTCCAGATACGTTCCGCGCCTCCCCGCTGGATGCGTGGGAGCCAGCCCATCGGTGGGTCACCGAACGGTATAGGGCAATCGGACAAAGACCGGCGGTTGTTGAGGAATCTATTGAGGATCACTGCGGACAATTGCGGGCGATGGGCATCGCTTCGCGATTCTGAGGCTGGCTCCAGAAGCAACAGCCGGTCGGTGCGGTGTTCGATAGGGCGTGCCAGCGCCCCGGGTGAGGCCAGCTATGAAATCCCTCAGTGTGCAGCGCTTCGTCCCGAGCCTGGTCGGCGCCGGCCAGGCACCGACTGCCCGCTCCGTGCTCCCTCCTGACCGCTGTCCCCCGATCCACTAGTGCTCGACGGCTGCCGGCGGTGGCCTGCTCCATCGTTGCTAGACCCGACCGACCGGCGGCGTGCCGCGCGATCCCCGCGACCTCCTCTCTCGCGGAGACAGCGCGGCACCCGTGGTGGCTTGCCATTGTGCGAGATATCGATGTTGCCCCGCCCCGGATCGAGTCCGCTCGGCTGCAAGAGGGCCGACCATGACGATCCACCAAAACGCCGCTCGACCCCTCACTGATGCTGCCTATCGCAGGTTGCACGAGGAACTGGACCACCTGCGCCAGGAACAAGAACCCGCCTGCCGTCGTCGCCTGCTGGAGCTGCGCGGGGCTCTGGGCGAGGAGGTGGACCGCTCCCTCGCCCTCCAGCAGCTGACGCGCCTGCAGCAGCGCATTCGGGACATCGAAGCAATCCTGGCTACGGAGCCTGACGAACCGCCGCCGCGTCAGCCCGGCCTGATTACGATCGGCAGCCGGGTTGCCGTTCGCGATGCGCGTGGGCGACTGCAACATTTCGTCCTCGTGAGTCCGTTGGAGGTGAGCGTCATGCGGGGCGGTGTCTCGACCGCATCCCCCGTCGGAGCCGCGCTGCTGGGCCGTCGCGTTGGTGATGCGGTCCGGATCGACGTGCCGGCCGGGGTCCGCGTCTTGACCGTGCTCAGCGTGGAGTAGCGATGGACGAGTGCTGCCTCGGTCGCAGCGTTGGACGGCACTGCCGGGTATGCGGGAGCGCGACACGGAACGTCCGCTGGTATTGCTCGGGCGCGTGTCGGGCGCAAGGTTACCGCTTCATTTGGTGGTACTGGTGGCAGCTGGTCGGGACCGACCAGCTGGAGACAGCATAGCGGCCACGTGCAACGCGGAAATGAGCAGGATGCGCACGCGCGCGCAGGAAGGCGGGACATGGTGCATGCAACGATGCCATGCGTGATTTTCGATGATCAGGGTGCGGTGCTCAGTGCGGGAAGCTATGCCGAGGGGGGCGCGGTCGTAGCAGGCGCACCGCTCAAGGTGAGCATCGACGACCCACAGTCGCTGATCGAGCAGCGGTTGGCCGCGCCGGAGCGACCCCTCCTCCTCCTGCTGGCGGAAGGGCTGCTGGTGGCCGGACACGTGCAGTCTATGTCCTTCCGACCGACCGATGGTGGCCGCTGCGTCCTGTGGGTGGCGGAGTGCCGGCCGGCGTCACGGTTCTCCCCGCTGCGCCACACGACATGCGCACCGGCTACGGTCCAAACGGGCAGGGATTCGAGTCGTACCAGGGCACCGCTGCGGCACACGAGCGACCAGTCCGCGCATAACGCGCACGATGCCGGTTGGGAGGAGGAGCACGACCATGCGTGAGCTGCTGCGCCGGTTGGCGGAACGAGAACCGACCGACCTGCCGATCCTCAGCATCTACCTCGACATGCGATCCGAGGCAACCGGTGAAGCGCCGGGGCGGCGGTCGGGCGAAATCGTCCTGAAGGACCGCCTGCATGAGCTTGAGCGGATACTTCTCCCTCGAGGGCAGGGCCTCGATTCCGTCCGGGCTGACGCCCAGCGAATCGAGCGATACCTGGCGGAGACATATGCGCCTGGGGTAGCGGGCCTCGCCATCTTCGCCTGTGCTGCGCAGCAACTGTTCGAGACGGTCGAGGTGGGCGTGCCGTTTGAGAACCAAACCTCGGTCGGACCCGTACCGGACCTCTTTCAGCTCGCGCGCCCGCTCGATGAGCAGGAGACGGCCGTCGTCGCCCTGGTCGATTCGAATACCGTTCGCCTGTTCGTGTCGCGGACCGGGGTGCTGGAGGAGCGGGATGGACCGGACGAGGAGTCGGTCAGCTTCCAGAAGCGCGCGATGGGTGGCTGGTCCCAGGCTCGCTACCGGCGCCACATCGACCAGCACCGCACCGACTTCGTCAGCGGGGCGGCCGTGGCCATCGAGCACTTGATGGCGCAGGAGAGCGCCGTGCGGCTGATTCTGGCGGGTGACGAGGTAGCGCTCACGCCCCTGCGCGATGCCCTCGCCCCGGCGACGGCGGCGTTGGCCACGGCGGTGCTGCGGCTCGATATCCGTACACCGCCGGACGAGGTGGAACGCGACGTCGCGCCGGTGCTTGCCCAGGCGGAGGCGGATGATGCGCACACCGCCGCCGACCGGCTGATCGATGCGGTGCGGGGCGATGGTCTTGGTGTGGTGGGGCTCGAGCGCACGCGCGCCGCCTTGATGCAGGGCCAAGTCGATGTGTTGCTCCTCGACCCAGCGGCGCCGATCGATGAGTGCATCCGCAACGACCTGGTGCGGATGACAACCGTGACCGACGCCACCATCGAGGTAGTCGACGGTCACGCGGACCTGCGGCATCTCGGTGGTGTGGGCGCTTTCCTGCGCTATCGCAGCACCGACCGCGACCAGGTGGTTGCTCGATAGGGAGAGCCGTTTGGACTGACGTTCGCCCGCCAACGTGGCATCGGCGCAATGGGTAATGCAGGGATAGCGCGGCCATCCGGTAGACTAGGATGACATTCGAACGGCCTATGCGGCGCGGCGTATCCCGCGATTTGGAGGAGTCTGCACCCGCGGCCTCCTCTTTTTCGTGTGATGCGAGGCTGCGTGCTCCCACCCGCCGGAGATGACCCGATGCACCGATCGACAGAGCAGCGTGATCGCCCGACCGCGACCGAGACCGACCATCTCCGCGACGTGACGGGCACGCTCTGGCAGCCACCAATCGGCGTCGTGTTGCGCCCCTTCCGCGCCTTCGCCCAGCTCTCGGCCGCCGGCGGTATCCTCCTTGGGCTCTGCACCGTCATCGCCCTCCTCTGGGCCAACTCCCCCTGGAGCGACAGCTACACCCGCCTCTGGGCGACGTATGTCACCGTCGGCGGCGGCCAACTCGTGCTGCGCGAAACGCTGCTGCACTGGATCAACGATGGCCTGATGGCGGTCTTCTTCTTCGTGGTGGGGCTGGAGATCAAACGCGAGATACTGATCGGTGAGCTCGCCTCCCCGCGCCGAGCAGCACTACCCATCGCCGCGGCGGTCGGTGGCATGGTCGTCCCCGCCCTGCTGTACGTCTCCCTCAATCGATCGGGTGACGCCGCCGCCGGCTGGGGGATTCCGATGGCGACCGACATCGCCTTCGCCCTCGGTGTGCTCGCCCTGCTCGGCTCGCGCGTGCCCACCGCGCTCAAGGTCTTCCTCACCGCGCTGGCGATCGTCGACGATCTCGGCGCCGTACTCGTGATCGCCCTCTTCTACACCGATGCGATCAATCTGCCGGCACTGAGTTGGGGCGTGGCCGGCCTCGGTCTGCTCGTCCTCGCCAACCGGCTCGGCGTCCGCCGGTCGCTGGTCTATGCCCTCTTGGGGACGGTGGTCTGGGTAGCGTTTCTGCGGTCAGGGGTCCACGCCACGATCGCCGGCATCCTCGTCGCCCTCACGATTCCGGCCCGTGCCGTGATCGACGCCGACGCCTTCGTTGCTCGCGGCCGCGCCATGCTCACCGTTTTCGACCAGGCGAGCCGGCACGGGCGGCGGGCGGGCACCAACGAGGCGCAACACTCGGCCTTGCAGGCCCTGGAGGATGCCGTCGACCACGTCGAAGCGCCGATGCAACGGATGGAGCATGCCCTCCATCCCTGGGTTGCCTTCGCGATTCTGCCGCTCTTTGCCTTGGCGAACGCGGGCGTCGACCTCTCCGGTGACCTCGGCGGGATGTTCCGTGAGTCGGTCACACTTGGGTTGCTGCTCGGCCTGCTGCTGGGTAAGCCGCTCGGTATCACGCTGGCCGCCTGGCTGGCGGTGCGCACGGGGCTGGCGGCGATGCCGGCCGGGGTGAGCTGGCGCCAGGTCCGCGGCGTCGGCTGGCTGGGGGGCATCGGCTTCACGATGGCGCTGTTCATCGCCAGTCTTGCCTTCGGGGACAGCGCCGAGCTGGCGATGGCCAAGCTCGGCATCTTCAGTGCCTCCGTGCTCGCCGGCCTCATCGGCTGGGTGCTGCTGCGGACTGAGCAGGGACGGGATGGAGCATGACGATCGGAGCGAACCAGTCGCAGCAACCATGGCGCACGATTGGGACCCGCCTGCGGGCGGCGCGGGAGGCGGGGCACCTGCGGCAGGTCGAGCTGGCGCTGCGGCTGGGGGTGCATCGGTCGATGATCTCCCAGTACGAACGGGGCCAGGTGCGGCCCAGCCGGGGACGGCTCGCCCAGTACGCCATCCTGCTGCGACTCGACCCGACGGAATTGCAGCTGCTGGCGGGGTACACGCCGCCGCGTGGGTTTGGTCGATGAACCCCTTGATGTACTCGGGACTGATTCCGGCGCCACGGGCGCGATAATACTGCGGCGCCAGAACAGGACCACGATGCCGGCGGAGGAGGGTGTGGCGTGTGCGACAACGGAACGCGAGCTGACGTCTATCGGGAGCAGGTGGCATGGTCGCGCGGTGCGCTGCTGGTGTTCTTTAGCCCGGTCCTGCTCGTGCTCGGCCTCGTCCTGCTGCCTCCGGGCGGTGGACGGGTGGGGTTCCTAGTCGTCGGGGTGATTGCGGGCTTCTTCCTCCTCGTCGCGACCGCCGTCGGCGTGCTGACCATCACGATCGACGACCAGCAGCTGACGGTGGGCTTTCCGGTGTATCGTCGGCGCGTGCCGCTGGCGGAGATCGTCGCCTGCCGGCCAATCCGCTATCGCTGGTGGACGTACGGCGGCTACGGCATCCGCCGGGGGCGGGGCGGGCTGATGCTCAACGTCGGCGGGGATGGCGGCCGCGCCGTTGAGCTAACCCGCCGCGGCGGCGGGGTGCTGCGGTTCTCCGCGCGGGACCCCGCCACCGTCTGCGCCGCCATTCAGGCGCGCCGACCCGACAGTGCGTCGGTCTAAGGAGCCGGGGCCGGTGAAAGGCGGGGTACGACCGCCGCTGGTGGGTCGGGACCGCCTGGTTCACAGGCAGCACCCGGGCATCCGCTGCCACCCGGTTGCGAGTCGCGCACAGGAGCGTGTGCGCCGGTGCTCAGGCGCCTGTGGCACGCGTGACGGGAAGTTCGGCTGGTGATCTGGCAGGATCGGGACGGAGGTGGCCGATGTCAGGGAAGAAGACGGGCACGTTTCTTGGACTGCCCTACGATTGGCATCGGCCGACCTGGGCACGGATCAACGCGAGTGTCTGGAACAAACAGGACCGGCGCATCCTGCCGCCGAAGGTGTATGGCTGGGGGTTGGGGATCAACCGGTATGCGCTGCTCCGGCGCGTCGGTGTGGTTCGGCGGTAGGCAGGCACCGGCCGGCCGAGCTACTCTACTGGTTGGGCGGCCGATTGGGATCGGCCCGCCGTCGGCGCCAGAGGACGATGGCCAATAGTAGCGCGATGATGGCAACCGTGATCCAGTTCTCGCGGCCGCCGCCGGTGATCGCCTCGAGCAGGTTGAAGACCAGGAGGACGGCCAGAAGAAACGGCACCATCCGCTGCCAGGCTGCGAGCATGACCCCCTCCCACGCGGCCCTTCCACACCACGACGAGCGTGGCGATCGCCGTCTGCTGAGTGGCCTCCACGGCCACGCTGGCGGCCCGCTGGACGGCATACGCGCGGCGGCGCGGCGGCCGCAGGCATGACTAGGATTCATCCTCCGGCGCGGTGTGGCTGCCGGAGGCGGTCGTACCTCGCCGGGTCTCCAGCTCCCGGCTGATGTGCCGCAGCAATTGCCGCTCCGTGTCGGAGACTTTGCCGCGCCCAAGTATGCCGCCCGATGCCGCCGCAATGGCGGTGCAATGGGCCAGCAGATCGCGCTGGGCGGCGTCACGCTCCGCGGCGGGTTGGCCCGCGAGCAGGGCGCCGATCGCCCGCAGCGTCGTTTCGAAGAACTGGTCGGTGGGACGGGTGGCGAGCCACTGAGCGAGCTGGTGGGCGGCCGCCGAACCGTCGTCAATGCTCCCCGCACGCGCGGCGTCCAGAATCAGCGAGCGCTCCCGGTCCGACACGCCGCCTTCGGCCCAGGCCATCTGGACCAGCGGCACCAGGTGGAGCAGCCGCACTGTGTCGGGTGTGTACCCGAGCGCCTCCAAATCCTGCAAGACTTCCGTGTCGGCGATGCCGGACTGCTCGGCCAGTTGCCGGCGGGCGGCGTCCGTTTCCGCCCGCTGCCGCATCTTCTGGATGAGCTCCTGTTCGCGTTTGCGGAAGTATTCGTCTTCCTGTGTCTGTCGCCGCTCGCCGAAGGTATCCCGTTCGGTCATCGCTCCTATCCCTTCATGCTTGGGCCGACATCCGGCGCCGAGGCGCGCTGCCGACGCCCGCGACCAGCCGGGTGAGGTGATGCTCCTCCCGGCCCTGACACGTCAGTCAGATCGGCGTCTTCCGCGTTGGTCGACCGGCGGTGCCGCCCGGTGGGGTCGTGGTCGCGGGCGGTGTGACTGCCGCGGCCGCCTGCTCGTCTGACCTATGCCCCCACCGGCCCATTCGTGCGGACGTCGTCCCCGGCGAGCGACTCCCGCATCTGGGTATCCGCCTGCACGTTCTGCATCCGGTAGTAGTCCATCACGCCGAGCCGCCCGTTGCGGAAGGCCTCCGCCAGCGCCAGCGGTACCTGCGCCTCCGCCTCGACCACGCGGGCGCGCATCTCCTGCTCGTGGGCGACCGCCATCGCCCGCCGCTCCTCAGCCTTCGCCTGCGCAATCTTCTTATCTGCCTCGGCCTGGTCGGTCTGCAGTTCCGCGCCGATGTTGCGACCGACGTCCACGTCGGCGATGTCGATCGAGAGGATTTCGAAGGCCGTGCCCGCGTCGAGACCCCGATCGAGCACATGCCGGGAGATGGCGTCGGGGCTCTCCAGCACCTGCTTGTGGCTCGTCGCCGACCCGATCGAGGACACGGTGCCCTCGCCGACGCGGGCGATGATCGTCTCCTCACCGGCGCCGCCGACCAACCGCTCGATGTTTGCCCGAACCGTCACGCGGGCGACGGCGATCACCTGAATGCCGTCTTTCGCCACCGCGGCGACACGGGGCGTCTGGATCACCTTCGGGTTGACGCTCACCTGCACCGCTTCGAGCACGTCCCGCCCGGCGAGGTCGATTGCCGTTGCCCGCTTCCAGGGCAGCGCGATGTTCGCCCGGTCCGCCGAAATCAGCGCCGTCACCACCCGGCCGACGTTCCCGCCCGCCAGGTAATGGGCTTCCATTTCGCCGATATCGAGGTCCACGCCCGCCTTGCTCGCGCTGATCAGCGGCCGGACGATCTGGGCAGGGCTGACCTTGCGCAGCCGCATGCCGATCAACGTGCCCAGCCCCACGCGCACGCCGGAGAACATCGCCGTAATCCACAGCCCTACCGGCACGAAGTAGAAGAACAACCCCAGCACGAAGAGAATCAGTCCCGCGGTCACGAGCAACGTCAGGCTCGCTGCATCCATGGTTCGTCCTCCTGGCCCATCACCTGGGCCACCTACCGCACACCGAAGACATCCGCGTCCGGCATGCCGGCATTACGCTCCGCCACCCGCCGGACCACCCGGCGATAGCCTTCGTCGGCGATCACCTCCAGCGGCGTCCCCGCCGGGATGTACTCGCCAGGGCTCACCACATCGACCCGCACGCCGTCGATTCGGGCGTAGCCGCTCGGCCGCAGGTCGGAGAGCGCCACGCCAGTCGCGCCCAGCAACGAATGTGGTTCCGGCGCATCGCTGCGCAGCCAGCCGTCATCGCCATCCCCGTCGAGGGCGGCGCCGAGGATCACGGAATCGCGTCCGCCGGCCGTCTCCGGAAGCGGCACATTGGTCTGGAGGACCAACCCGCGCAGCCAGGGCAACTGCGGCAGCAGCCAGAGCAGCGCCGCGCCGCCGGCGACGATCGTGATCACGGATACGCTGACCGTGGAGCCGGCCCGCACGACCGCCTCCCGCGAGACGTTCTCATCGCCGATCAGTGAGAGGAACAGCCCGCCCAAAAGCGCGACCAACCCGAGCACCCCGGCGACGCCGAAACCGGGAATGACGAATACCTCCAGCGCGAGCAGCGCCACACCGACCGCCACCAGCGCCACGCTCTCCCACCCGGCCAGCCCGGCGACATAGTGTCCCCAGAAGAACAGCACGAGCAGGCCCAGACCCAAGATTCCCGCCACCCCGAACCCCGCGGTGAACAGGTCGGCCAGCAGCAGCAGTGCACCGGCCGCGATCAAGATCACGGCCACGGCCGGCGTCGTCACGAACGTCGCGACCCGCCCGGCAAGGTCCGACCGGTTCTCCAGCGCCGAGGCACCCTGCACCCTGGTATCCTCCGCATCGCGGGACACGAGTGCATCAGACCCATCGGCGCCGAGGTCGATGCCACCGCGCTCTTCAACGAAGGTGCCGGACCCCGCCGCATGCTGTG
This sequence comes from Dehalococcoidia bacterium, assembly GCA_050184225.1. Lineage (GTDB taxonomy): Bacteria > Chloroflexota > Dehalococcoidia > CAUJGQ01 > CAUJGQ01 > JBFXAN01. The sequence goes on from JBFXAN010000002.1 coordinate 102,980, forward strand.
CGTGGACCGTGCTCTGCTGCAGGACGATGCTGGTTGCGATAAGGAGGGCGCCCAGCAACCATCGGTATTGGCGCCCGCTGATGACGCTCCTCATGGCCGCCTCGCTCTTCTGCCCGACAACGAAAAAAGGAGTCTGCATGAGCAGACTCCACCAATGCCCGGTATGCGCCGGGACGCGCCCACAGCGTCGTGTCCTGGAAGCAGGGTACCGTATTCCGGACGGTTTGCCTATCAGGGGTAACGTCGGATGAGACCCAGGCATCCGCGCCGGCCGTCGTCCCGCCACCAGCGCCGGCGCCCACTGCTGACGCCCCACCGTGTCGCGGTGAGGCATCTGGACTGGCACGAGGCGTGACCGTGCA